>JAHJRB010000035.1 GCA_018831025.1 Nanobdellota archaeon
TACCTAAAGACATCAAATATTTATTACCTAAAGACATCAAATATTTATTACCTAAAGACATCAAATATTTATTACCTAAACTATATTATCTAACTTAAAAATGTATTTAAAGATAAGCATATTTAAAGATTTAAATGGACAAAAATAAAGCCTTAGTTGTTTTTCATGGAAAGCAAATAAGAAGAACTTGGTTTAATGATGAATGGTGGTTCTCAGTAGTAGATATGGTTGGAGTTCTAACAGAAAGCGATAGAGCTAGAAAATATTGGTCTGATTTAAAAAAAAGACTTACAGAAGAAGGTTTTGAGTTGTCCGCAAAAATCGGACAACTGAGATTAGTATCTTCTGATGGAAAATCCTATCGTACAGATTGTGTTAACACAAAGAATGCTTTTAGAATAATCCAATCAATCCCAAGCAAGAAAGCAGAGCCTTTCAAATTATGGCTTGCAAAAGTAGGTTATGATAGAATAAAAGAAATAGAAGACCCTGAATTAGCTCAAAAAAGAATGAAAGAGATTTACAAAGCAAAAGGCTACTCTGATAATTGGGTAGAGAAGAGAGTAAGGGGAATAGCAGTTAGAGATGAGTTGACGGATGAGTGGAAGAAAAGAGATGTTAATTCAGAGCAAGACTTTGCTATTTTAACAGCAGAAATATCAAAAGCAACTTTTGACATGACCCCATCTGAATATAAAAAATTTAAAGGACTCAATAAAGGAAATTTAAGAGATCACATGGATGATTTAGAATTAATTTTTACAATGCTTGGGGAAGCCTCTACTACAAAAATTGCAAGAAAAAAAGATGCGCAAGGCTTTATAGAAAATAAAGATGCTGCTAAAAAAGGCGGAAAAGTAGCTGGAATTGCAAGAAAAGAATTAGAAAAAGAAACTAAAGAAAAAATAAGCACTTCTGAAAATTATCTGGATTTAAAGGAAAGAAAAAAATTAAAATAAACAATGAAAGAAAGATGTATTTATTGCGGTTCAGAAGGGATAATTAAAAAAGGAAAAAGAAAGAATAAATATAAAATATTCCAACAATATCACTGCAAAAACTGCAGAAAAATATTTGTTTTAAAACCTTTAAAAAACAAAACTTACAATGTAAAAATAATTTTAGATTCTTTAAATTTCTATAATCAAGGCTACAGCTTAAAAATTTCAGCAGATGGAAAAATAAAAGAGTTATTAGGTTATTCTAAAGATATTAGTTTTTATGATTGGGTTATTGTTTGTTCTTATTATTCAATATTCCATTCAACTCAAGCATTATTGGGAACTAAGAGAATAAAAATTAATAACCGACTGCATTATGCAACATTAATAGCTTTTGCAAAGCAATTTATTATTAATAAAGAATTGGAAGAAGAACTGTTTTTAATTTATGAAGATGCTGAAGAAAAAGCAAGAGAGTTATTAGAAATATTTGAAAAAGAAAAGGAAAAAAGAGGCAAATTTCAATATCATAGGTTGTCTAGGAGTAATATAGAACCTGCAAAGAAATCTATAGAGAATGCTAAAATGTTTTTAGATTCTATTGAAAAAGTTTTAGCAAATAAAAAAATAATTTAGTTTTTCTGTCTGAGTTTTGTGAAGGTACTGAACTTGTCTAAAGATTTAAAAGTATTATTATAGTAAAGAATATAAGAACTTTCTTTAAAAAAAGAAACTTCACTAAGAACTTCTAATATAATGCAAGAGGAGGCTAAAAGAAAACTATTTAAAGAAATATTGATTTTAAGTAGAATATGGAAAAAGTTTTGGTCTTAGATGTGGATGAAACATTGTTGAATATAGAACCTTTATCTTTCTTAAAAATCTTCAAGGAAAATTATCAGAGTTATGAAGGGAAATTAATGTTTGATAAATATTATCTTAGCCCAAGACCAAATCTAACAGAGTTTATTGAAAAAGCCAAGAAAAATTTTAAATTAATTGCATTTTCTGTAGTAAGCAGAGAAATAACCATAAAAAAATTAAAAGCTATAGGGATTTTAGACAGTTTTTTTAAAATATACGGCAAAGAAGATTTAGAAAATGGAAAAAAATCTATTAAAAAGATAGCTAATGACTTAAATATCCCCCAAAATAGTATTGTTGCAGTGGATGATATTCCAGAGCATTTTTTAGAGCATGATAAAGTCATTAAAATAGAGCCATGGTTTATTGGAGACAGTAAAAAAGATAGTTCATTATTAAATATTTTTAAAAATTTAGAAGTTGAAAGTAAAGTTTTTTCTTGAGATTAAATAATTTACTAAGTTTTTGTCTTTGATTGTTTTTCTAATATCTGAGTTTTTTATTTTTACAAAGTCTTTTTCTGAGAAATTAAGCTTTTTTAATACCTGTTTTATTGTTAGATTTTTATCTAAAAGTTTCTCTATTATATCAACATAATTTTTATTTAGCTTTCTTCCTATATCTAATTTAATAAAACTTCTTCCAAGTCCTTGCTGGAATACTTTATCGTTATCAAATATAGTTAAATTGTTATTAACAAAAATATTAGCAGTATGTCTGTCTTTATTTCCTATCCAGATGTCAAATAATATGATTCTTTTTAATTGGGAGATTTGTTCCTGATTTAAATTCTTTTTATAATCTGCAAGTAGAGTACTATCCTTTATGTAATCCATTAGAATCCCTTTTTTGTTATCTATCTCAAATGGTTTTAAGTTTATTGTTTTAATTTTAAATAATTTAGCTAATTTGTTAACTAATATTTCTTTTTTTATGTTTTTGCTTGGTTTAAACGCTAATAAGCTGTTGTTTATTCTATAGATATAAATTATATTAGAAATTGTTTTTATTGTTTTGATTAAATCCATTTTTTATTAAAAGATCTACAATTTTAAAAATATTTACCTACTAAAGAATATAAGAACTTTCTTTGAACCCTTTAGAAAAGCGTTCACGGAAATAGAAAGAAACTTCACTAAGAACTTCTAAATAAATGCAAGAGGAGGCTAAACTTTCCAATTTTTAATTACTTCATGCCAACGTTCAAATGTTCCGGTGTCAAACCATTGAGAATTATCTTTGTAACCAAATAATTTATTTAAAGAAGCTATTTTTGGGAATAGATTTTTTTCAAACATAATTTTAGTTTCAGAAGGTAAGATATTAAAAATTAAAGGAGAAAAAATATAATAGCCGGAGTTAATGAAATTAGAAGGTTCAAGACCTTTTGGCGGTTTTTCTACAAATTCTAAAATTTTATTTTCTTCTAATCTAACTACGCCTAAATGGCTGACTTCTTCTACTTCTTTTAGAGCTATAGTAATTAAAGAATTATTAGTTTTGTGTAAGTCATGCATAGCTTCCCAATTTAAATCAAATAAATTATCTCCGTTTACTACTATAAAATCTTCTTTAAAATCTTTAGAGATTTGTTCTTGAGTTAATAATTTTAACCAGCCACCTGTTCCTAAAGGCTGCTGCTCTATTAAAAATTCTATTTCTATTCCTAAGTCATGGATAGAAAAATGTTTAATAATTTTTTCAGATAAATATCCTATGCTTAAATAGACTTTTTTTACTCCAGCTTCTTTTAATTTACTAATAACATGCTCTGTTAAGGTAGTTCCTCTAATAGGGATTAAAGGTTTTGGTATTTCCAGAGTTAGGGGATGCAACCTTGTTCCAAGACCTCCTGCAATTATAACTGCTGTAGATATCATAGAATAGATAATAATTTAGGAGTTAAAAATATTATTGTATAAGAGAATATAGAAAGATTTATATATTATTACGTAATATTACGTAATATGGAAATTATAAGCAAGATAAGTAAAGGGAGTAAGATGGACCAGATTTACATCCCAAAAAACAGAACTGGTTTGAATATTGGAAGTTATGTTAAAATAGTACAAATAGAAGAAGAAAAACAAGTAATAAAGCCTTATTTTTATGATATAAAAGAAATAGAACCAGTAAAACTGGAAATAATAGATAAAATCTTTAAAATAATAAATTATGGGGCTATAATAATTACTGGCTCTTTTTTAGAAAAAGGATTTAATTTTAAGGAGATAGATATTTTAATTATAACGGAAGATAAAATAAACGTAGAGAAAAAGATAAAAGACGAAATAAAAATTGATGTGCATATAGTATATATGACTGAAGAGGAATTTAAAAGAGCACTAACCATTGATCCTATATGGAGATTAATGTTGAAGAGATGTATCTCTAATAAAAGATTACAACCATTGCCCAAAACTAAGCCAGATTTTAGATATCTAGACATTCAGATTATTAAAAGCAATCAGTTGATAGGTAATTTTAATTATTTAAATGGAAAAGAGAAATACAAATTAACAAGGAATTTAATGGCTATTTATTTATTCTTAAAAAGCAAAAACCTATCTAAAAAGAAAATAGATGAAGAAATAGAAAAAAAATTTAAAATAGACATAGAAGATTTAAGGGATAATATAGTTTCAAAAGATTTCTTAAGAAGATATAAAAACTTTTATAGTAAATTTGAAAATGAGATAATTAAAAATGCCGCAAAACAGAAAAAAGCTTCTTGATTTGTTAATAGGAAATCTATCTAATGTTGTGGTGCATGATATCTTATGTAGGGCTGTAGAAAATAAAGATATTGCTTCAAGATATGAAAAAGAAACTGAAAATTCATTTAAGATTTCTAAAAAATATAGGGAGAAAATAAATCCAAAAAACACTCTGTTGCAGATAAAAGATTTAGATTATATTAGAACTAAAACAACGACAAAAGCCAAATCAGAACGTAAACTACTCCTATCTTGCGAAAGGAGACTTCACACTCAAGGAAGTTAAAAACCCACTTAACGTTAGAAAATCATCCTTATTTTTCACAATTAATAACAGCATTAATAGTGACTGTGCTGGCTATAATAGCTATGACTTTTGTTTCTAAATGGGCAAAGAAAAATTAATTTAAATAAAGTTGAAATCTTTTAATAACATCATCTATAGTTGTGAGTTCTAATGGTGATGATGATTCTACTGTAGTTCCTGCGGTTTTTTGTCTGGCTAATAATATTTCTAAAAGGCAATCTTCTATAGCGCTGCAATCATAGCCTTCTGCTTCTAAAAAAGTTAAAATTCCTGCACATTCAAAATCAGATAAACCGCTGAATATTTTATTGCCTTCCATTCTTAACAGCCTGTAAACTCCTTCTTCATGTCCTTCATAAGCTCTTGATATCAATGTTCTTATTCTTTGTGGCATTTTTTAAAATTAACCTTGTTTTTGTAAATTTTCTTTTAAAACAGAAGTGCTTCTTGCAGTGGTATCATTAACTAAATTTGCTAGACCAGTATTTCTATCATAAATGTATAATCCTGGGTGTCTTTCATATCCTGCTTCTGTTACTTGAGACTTATTTAAGGTTACTAAGACACGTAAAGGTCCTGTATAACTTATGTTATTGCCTAAGTAAGTTTCAGCAACTAAAGCAGCGATTTGATAATTTCTTCTTATATTTTCATTAGAATGTAATACTGCTAGGGATGTAGGTTCAGAATCTTCATTATGTCTATAAACTTTAATTTCTTTGGAGTATAAACCTTCTTCTGCAACCAAGTCTATTGACATATTATTTAAAAAAAGTCTCGAATTTAAAAATATTGTTGAAGTAAAGAATATAATAGAAAAGAGGGTAAAAAACAAAAAGTATATAAAGAATTAGTTCTTTAAAATTAACATATCATTAATTTAAGAGAACATGAAAAAAGGATTGAGCGAGAAGGAATTAAAATTCATATCAAAATTGGAATTAAAAGAAAATTACTTTTTTACTAGGAATGATATCAAAGATAATTTTAAGACAATTAATGAGATGAACGTATATTTACACAGATTAAAGAAAAAAGAAAGAATAATAAAATTAAACAAAACGAAATATTTCCTTATTCCTATAAAAGCGGTAAATAATAAATGGTCAGAGCATCCTTTTATATTGATTGATGAGATGATGAACAGTAAAAACTATTGCATAGTCGGAAAAGCAGCAGCATTTTACTGGAAATTAATTGAGCAGATTCCAAGAGAGTATGAGGTGTATAACACAAAAAAACATGGAAAGATAACGATTTTTCATACAGATATTTATTTTAAAAAGAGGAGAAAAAAGAATTTTCCAGAATATGAAGAAAGAAATATCTACAATCATAAATTTATTATAGCGACAAGAAAGGAAGCAAAAAGATGGATATAGGGCTAGATGAATTAAAGATTATTGCTGATAAAAAGAAGTTAAGAATGTAATGAAAACCTTAGTTGATTTTTTTAAATATAAAAAATAATTTAATTTCTGTAAAAATATTCTGAACGTAGTGAAGGAGGCTAAAGATTAAAAAAGTATTATTATAATATAGAATATAATGGAAAAATAACAAATTATTTAAACAATATTAGATTAAAGGAAATTATGAAGAAATTACTATTTATTTGCAACCAGAATCAGAATAGAAGCAAAACTGCTGAAGATTTATTTAAAGGTAAATATGAGACTAAATCAGCAGGATTGTATAATGAAAGACCTGTTAATAAAAATGTTATGGATTGGGCGGATGTAATAGTTGTAATGGATGAAGAGCAGAGAAAAGAAATAGTAAAAAGATTTCCAAATGAAGTTATAAAAAAACAGATTTTAAGTTTAAATATTAAAGATGAGTATAGTTATGGACAGGAAAATTTAAAAAAAATATTAAGTTCTAGGTTTAATGAAGTTAGGAGCATTATTTAATCCAAAGATTAAATTGTTTTAAGGCTGCTGTTTTTGATCTGAAAACTTTTGTTTCTGCTACAGAAAGTTCTGGCAAACACCTAGTTACCTTATATTTTTTACCTAAACTATCTTCTAATTCTATAATAGAGATTTCCCATTTTTTGGTTGAGTGTTTTTTAAATTTCTCCATTGTAAAAATTTAAGATAGAAAGTTTAAAAGCATTATTGAGTTAAAGAATATAGTTAATCGTCATGACCTTGCTGTTTTAATTGTATCTTTAAGATTTCTTCATCTTCTATTGCTTGCTCTAGAAGTTCTGCTGTTTTTTCTGTTAAAGGAGAGAATTCCCAGGTTATTGGTATCACACCCTCTACAACGTTTAAGCCAATTATATATTCAGCGCCAGCAATTTTTGCAACCGCTGTAAAATAATAATATGAATTATCATATAGAAAGGTAAAGCCTGCTTTCCTTAATATAGATGGGAAGTCTCCTTTATATTCATGTATTGGGATTGTTTTCATTTTATTAGGGAGTGTATTCTAAAACAGCGCCCCTTACAAGTTGCTCATCTCTTATTTCATAATCTGTTAAATGGTCTCTTACTGATGTGTTGTCGTAATAGCTAGTAACATTTAATCCAGTTTCTGTTTTATAGCTTATAGTAGCATAGTAAATTGCTTCTGCTTTTACTACACCACTTGATTCATGATGCTCTAAGTCACCAACTTCTAGAAGTTCTACAATAAAAGGACCTAATTGAATGAGTAAAATTTGACTTAAGTTTTCTTTGATATCATTTAGAGATGTTAATGTCCTTAATCTTCTTGGTCTCTTTTCAAAGTAATCAACTAGAAGATCTTCTGGAATTAAGTCTTGGGTTGTTTCTACAGCTCTTGACATGTTAGATATTAAGATGATAAAATATAAAAGCTTATCGAATAAAAGTTAAAAAAATAAGAGAAAGTTAATAACTTTCCTCTCTTTCTTCTACTTGATAATCATAATTAAATAGAGAATCTATTAGTACCTCCATACTTGGACCGACTCCGTTTCTTGGGAGCAAACTTCTTAATCCGTTACGAAACACTGCGGCACGCACCTCTTCTTCAGGAATATGCCTACTTCTAGCTACCTTACTAACAATTACCGGGAATGAGTCCGGCACAGACATGTATAAATCACCCATTTTATTCCTCCATTTCTCAAAACAATTTTTTGAGAGTAGCTTTTTACAGGATTGTATTTAAAAATATTATTATATTCTAGAATATATATTAACTACCACAACGATTAAATTTGTGGTATATATTAAATCACTTGTTTAAAGTATTCTATAGTTTTTTGTAATCCTGTATCTAAGTCTATTGAAGGCTGCCAATTTAATTTTTCTTTTGCTAATGAAATGTCTGGCTTTCTTTGAGTCGGATCATCTTTTGGAAGTTCTTTGTAAATTATAGTTGAAGAAGAATTTGTTAATTTAATGATTTTTTCAGCTAATTCCAGCATTGTAAATTCTTCTGGGTTTCCTAAATTAACAGGACCTGTAAAGTTTTCGGTGTTCATCATCTTGTGCATACCGTTAATTAAATCAGAAACGTAGCAAAAAGATCTAGTTTGCTTGCCTGTTCCGTAAATAGTAATTGGCTCATTTTTTAAAGCTTGAATAATAAAATTAGAAACTACTCTACCATCATTAACTGCCATATTTTCACCAAATGTGTTAAAAATTCTAATAACTTTTATGTCAACTTTATTTTGGCGGTGGTAATCAAACATTAAAGTTTCAGCAACTCTTTTTCCTTCATCATAACAACTTCTAATTCCGTTGCAATTAACATTTCCAAAATAGGTTTCTTTTTGTGGATGTTGCAGCGGATCTCCGTAAACTTCAGAAGTACTAGCTTGGAGGATTCTAGCATTAGTTCTCTTAGCTAAACCCAACATGTTAATCATGCCTAAAGTAGAACATTTAATAGTCTTAATTGGATTATACTGATAATGGGGTGGAGAAGCGGGACATGCTAAGTTATAGATTTGATCTACTTCTAATAAAATAGGAGTAGTTATATCATGTCTGATAAACTCAAAATTTGGATTAGAAAGAAGGGGTAAAATATTTTTTTTAGAGCCTGTAAATAAATTATCTAAACAAATTACCTCATCTTCTTTTTCTAATAAATATTTACATAAATGAGAGCCAATAAATCCAGCTCCGCCTGTGACTAGGATTTTCATAGAAATTTAAGAGAATATAGATAATTAAATAGTTTATTGTGATAAAGAATATGGTTAATTATCTAATATGATTTAGAAAGTTCTGCTAATAAAAATTCTAGAGCATTTTCTGTTAAGGGAACAGCTTGACAATCTCCTTTTTCTCTAATAAATTTTAAACCTATTCTATGACATCCTCTTGTTCCAACTAAAAAATAATCTGGTTGAGAGGCATCTGCTGACATGACAAAATCTGCTCTTGTTAATGAAGATACAGCAGTATCCATGTTTGGATATACAACTTTATCATCATCATGTAAATATGTCATTAGGAATTTAAAAAATTAAAGATTTATATAGATTGTTGTTAAAGAGAGTATATATTAATCTTGAGCTAAATAACCTGATTGAACTGCTCTGTTTCTTGGAACATATAAATTATCTCCTCTAGAAATTCTTTCAGAAATCCATTCCAATTGACCTATGTTAAGTAATCTTCCCGGATAAGTAAATATTCTCGCTTCTAAAAATCCACTTTCTAATTCATGAACTGTATAGATAGAACATTTTAAAATAGCTCTTCCAGTAGCTCTTTGTGACCTTAGTAAAGATTCTATATTAGGATTAGTTAATTTAACATATTTGTTTTCTTTTGAGTCTACAACAACGTTCATAGATTATGAAGTTCAGGGTTAGGAATTCTTACTTCTCTTAAGGATGGAAGTGGCTCTGCTATTAGTTTGTAGCAAAGCAAAGATGGATTTTGAGATGACATTTTTAATCTTCTTCTTCAGCTAAGAAATCAATTATTTTACTGAAAAATCCTTTTTTCTTTTTACCATTATCTTCTTCTTCCCAAGATTCTTCCGTTGGTTCTGGTGCTTCTTCTAAATCCTCTTCTTCTGAAATTCCTTTCTTATATAATGGTGCTTTAGGAATATTTTTTTTCTTTTCAATTAAAGTTAAACGCCGTTTTAACAAAGAAATTTCTTTCAATAATTTTTCTTCTGTTAATTCATTTGCATTATCTACGCGCTCATTTAAATCCTGCTCAACTTTAGAAATATTAGCGTTATCTTTTAAGGAATCTACTTTATCTTTGATTTTAGAAATTGCTTTTTCTAATTTTGTTTCAAATTTATCAACATCAACTTTAGAAAGTTCTTTTTTAAGATCTTTAATTAATTCTTTATTTTCTTCTATTCTATCTCTTAAAGTAAAAATATCTTTTTTTACAGATTTGAATGCTTCTTGTATTGGATTTACCATTACTTACTTTTAAGTAAGAAAAGGTTTAAAAACATTGTTGTAAAAGAAAATATAGTTAAAAATGACAGAAAAAACAAAATCTACTCAGATTTATAATGGATGTGAGGTTTCAACTATGGAAATTGATGGTCCAATTAATTTTAATGGAAATTGGTATTCAAGATTAATATTTTATTCTTTTGTTTTAGGAAAAGAAGCTCCTTTTTATTCTGAAACTAGAATTTTAACAATAAAAAATGAAGAACTTTTGGTTAGAACAAATGATTTGGAAGGTGTTGTAGATAGAGAAGAAGCAAAAGGAAAGACCTTTGAAGAACATAATAAATTATTTTGGAGATTAAGAAGTATAGGTGTTAATTAAGTTAATTTTATATAATAACTAAGATATATATTTTCTAATGGTGATTAAGAGTTTAGTATTAGGTTTTTTTGCTAAGATTGTTACTGGTTTTGATGATACTCTAACACATGTTCCGGTTATAGCTTCTTTAACAAGGACAAAAAGAGGAAGATTTGCTTTTGGTTTTGGAATTTTATTAGGGATTGGTGTTGCTATAATGATTGCATTATTTTTTAGTACTTGGATTAAAGGATTTAGATATTTTAGATATGTAGTAGCTGTATTATTATTTTCTTTGGCTGGGTTAATTTATTTTGATATATTAGTTACTAAACCAAGAAAAAAAGAAGAAATGAAGTTAAAAAAATTAAAAAAACCCATAGGAATCAAAAGAATTAGTAAATTAATTGGTATTGGATTTGTGGCTAGTTTTGTAACAGTATTAGATGATACTGTTGCTTATAGTTCTCTTTTTTTAAAAAATGGAAAAATATTTGCTATTATTGGAATTTTAACAGCGGCAATTTTAGAAATTTTAGTTGTAATTTATTTTTCTAAAAAAATTAGTGGTATAAAATATAAAGAAAAAATAGCTAGTATAGGATTATTAATATTAGGAGTATTAGTATTATTGGGGATACTATAGATTTATAAATGATTATTTTTTAAGAGTTTATAACAAAAGAGGTTCTTGGTAAAATGTGGGAATTATACAGATGGACAATAATGGTGGAAAGTGTAGGAGAAAGAGATAGATTGCAAGATAGAGTTAAAACTGCTTTAGGAGATATTACTTCTGTTGATACAATAAATGGTCATGATGTTTATTCTATTGAGGGAACTTATGTTGGTGTAAATCCTACCAAGTCTTGGAGTTTTGGTGCTGAAGGAAGGGCGTTGCAAGTAACTTTAGCAAGAAGAGATGGAAGAAGAGTTTTAAGTGATTTAAATGCTGTTTTAGGACAATATTCAGAAAAAGATAAGATAAGGGATAGTATACCTATAAGGAATTTTCTTTAAAGAATTTTATAATGCGGTAGTGTTTGGTTTTACTTCTACTGTTCCTTGGAATGGTAAACGACGAGTTGCTGTCCTCATTGCTAATTTAGCAGTTTCTAAATCTTTTTTATTAACATAAACACTAAAAATTTTCTGGCCTTTTTTTAATTGAGCTGCTATACCTACAACCCTTCCAAAAGCTCGCTGCATTCCAGTCTGCATTCTATCTGCACCTGCTCCAACTATCATTTTATTTTCTCTTAAAATTTGATGAGGATAAGTTCTCACTCTAAAAAAATAATCCATTTTTCCAATAATAGCTTCTAATTTACGGTTGCTTACTATTCTAGCGGATTCAATTGCATTATGTCTAACCTGGACTAAATCTTTGCTTACTAAACTTACTTCAAATTCATATTGTTTTTTTGGATTGCCCATAGTATACCTAACTACTTTAGAAACAGGGACGGACTTAACATAAGATTTTGTTTTATACTTTGACTTTCTAGTATAAGCTCTCTTTACTCTTCTATAACAAACAAATTTTCTTAGTCCTGCCATTTTTAAGCTGCTAACCTCAATAGGTATTTCGGCTCAGGTTCTAGTTCTTCCGAGTTTTCAATTAGTTGGATTAAGGTTGAATTGTATCCATTTGGTAAACAACCGTTAAAGGGTAGTTTTCTGTGAGTCAAATAATAAGCACCTACATCAATATTTGCAGTTTCTATAATGTGGGCAACTCTTCTAGCTACTTGTTTTCCAGGATATTGCATCCTTAATTTCCTTGCTAATTCATAGTTATTTATAGTCATTTTATTCTTAAAACTTAAAGGTTCAGAGAATTTTAGCGATTTATAAAGTTTTCTAAGAGGGACAGTATCTCCGAATACAATTAATTTTACCTAAAACTTTTAGATAAGTTCATTCCTTCACAGAAAATTTTACAATAAAATAAAATTTGCATGCGTTCTTGCATGCAAATAAACACAAAATTCTACTAAATTAATAAAGCTCACGCTAGGTCGTATCAATCACAAGGAAGTAAAATTGACCTTGAAAATCTCTTCAATAATATGTGTTCATGAATATCAATAAGGAATCTTTTAAAAATGCGAATTAGTTTCGTTATGCGAAGCAGTTTCGGGATAACAGAAAGATACTACGTGGGGAAGAAAATGATATGTTACTAAATAAATATCCCGCTCTTGGTTTCTTAAAAATATTTCAGTTTCTTCATCTACATAATCTTGTCTTGCAGAGACTGCGTTGAATTCCGGATAATCCTCTCCATAAGGGATATGCGATACTAATGTTCCCCCATGTCCTCTAATACTTTCCCCTCTTGGGATTGCAATAATTCTTGATGTAGAGAATAATGGGATTACCATAGAACCTTCTTCATCCCTATATACGCGTGGACTTTCTTCTGTAATCCATTCTAAAGTAGGCTCTTTTCCATTTCCCGCTATTTCTAGCACTTGTTTTGTTTTTTTCATTGTTAAGAAATTATAACTTTAGTTCCTATAGCTTGACCAGGCAACCCTCTTTCAAATTTAGCTCTTACACAGTCTTTATTGCCATGTTTTGCAGTTATGATACCTTTAATTTCTTTTCCAGAAGGGCTTTTCCAGGTAACTGTTTTTTTAAGAACTTCTTCTGTTTTAGCTCCATCTACTTTAATTACTGCCTGAGTAGTATTTTGTCTATGTAAACCTCGTCTGAAATTAACAATAACTGCGTTCATTTTAAGAAAAGTTCAAATTTTTCTATTTAAAAGGTTTTCTAAGATAGGCAGGAAAGCTAAATTTAAATATTTTAAGGTATTGTATAAAAGGTATGCTTAGAAGGATAGAATGGATTTTTGGAATTAGGGCACCTTATAGAGAACTTGTTAAAGAGGGTGGAAGGGATGTAATGTCTAACCGATTAGAAGAAATTACAGCTAAAAACAGCTTAAAACTAAAACCTGTTGAGGCAGGAATATTTTATGTTCGAAGATACGGCACTATAAAACTCCATCCAGGGTACAGACCGACAGGAGTCCTTATAAATGGGTTATTTTAATAATATTATAAGATGTTGGATAGTACAAATACTGGAGCTGAAGTAGATCTTACAGCTTAATAAAAAATCCTTCTGATGAGGAATCAAACCAGAGTTTATATAAGAAATGAAAATGAGTATTATATTGAATATACTCTAAATAAAAGTAGTAAAAATACTTGTTATGCTGGAACTAGTTTGGGAGATGTTAGAAAGACTATTGAAGGACTCTTAGAAAGTCAGAATATTTCTGAAACTGTTTTGTTTTTATCTGGATTAGTATTTTTATCTGAAGGAGAGAAGCATCTTTCAATAGGAGCTTTAAGAAAATTAAAGAAAAAATTAGATAGGGAATTAGAAACTGTAACTGTGGTATTAATTTAATAATTAACTAGGACTTCTACATCAGGACCAAAGATTTCTTTTAAAGATTCTATTGTTTTATTTTTAATGAAAACAGATTTTGGAACTTTTTTCTTAGTTAAGTTATCTTCAAATTCTTTAATAGAACTTTTTTCAACAGATGTTATCTCTCCTGTTTTACTTAAATTAGCTTTTGAAATTTCACTACTGTTGCTTAAATCTTTTATAATATAGACTTTATTATCTAAGACAATTACTTCTCCGAATTTATCCTCATATTTAACCCTTAATGCTGCTTTTTGCAACTCTTTACCTTTTTTTCTTTGAACATAGTCCATTAATTTTACTGTGAGTAGTTTAGCTTCTCTTCTTATTTTATAAAATTCTACTTTGTTTAATTTTTCTTTTTTTGTCTTCATAATGTCTCTGTATTCTTTTAATGTTTTTGAAGAGATTTCATTTTTTTCCTGTACTTTTTTCAAGCCAAGTTCTAAATTTTTATCATCGAGTTCGTTGATACTTAACACATCTTTTACTAAGACTTCTAGAGTTTCATAAATTTCTTTAAGAGTTTCCTGTTCTTTTCTTTGCTCTATTTGCTTGAATAATTTTTTTAATCTCTTTAGATAAATTGTGGCATTATTTGTCATTCTGTCAACATCTTTTCCTGTAACTTGGGTTATTTTATCATGCTCTAAGTCTTTGTAGTATGTTCTTATTTCTTCTAGCATGTCAACATATTTTTTTTCTAATAGTTTTTCTTTTTTTACAAATACATCATTCATAATTTTTACAGTTTCTTTTGGTGTTGGTGGAGCTACTCCGTACATCATTAAAGCAGCTTGGGTTGGAGTTAATACAGACCAATAAATATCAGCTTCAATTATTTCTCTTAGCCTAAAACGCACTTTATTTGCCATTTTATCTCCAGATGCAACAAACATGTCTATAGCTTCTGGCGATGGTTTAATACGGCCCATCTCCAATAACAATTTCCATGGCATAAAAACGCCACGATCATACAATGGAATTCCGTCTCTTAATAATGTAAAGAAGACTGGGTTCGCGTCTTTTAGACCTTCCCAGAAATCTGTTAAAATATAAACTTGAACGTGGAATTTTTTCTTAACTCTAGTAATTGCAGAAGCTTCAAATGCCTGGGATAAAATAATAGCTCTAAGTTTTTCTTTAAGCTCAAAACGAGACATTTTTTTAACATCGGTATCATCTACAATAACATAAACATCAATGTCGTTGCTTTTTTCTCCTCTGAATAAAGAGCCAGCTGCTACGTAACTTGTAATGTATTTTTCGAATTTTTTCATAACCATATTTTTATGAACTTCGCTGACTTTAAGTGCTGCAATTAAATCCTGAGGATCATAGACTGGGGCGGAAATTGCAATATCCTGTAAGAACTCAAACTTATTATCGAAGCAATTTTGCCTCATTTCACTTAATAGAACAACTTCTACAGTTATGTTTTTATCAATATCTTTGCCTATGTTGGTGGAGATTGCGATTAAGCGGTCTTTTAATTCAAGCTTAGGCATTTTTTTAGAATCATTATCATCAACTACTACTAAAATGTCTAAAGCATCTTTGCTTTTTTCATCCTTTCTGGGAGGCAATAAAGCAATACCAAGAATGTATTTATCGAATTTTTTTATTAATGCCTTTTGAAAATCATCTATTTTTGTTTTTATTTTAGATAGTTTAGTTTTAAGTTCATCTAGCTTGTCGTCTTTAATTTTTTCTAGATGGGATTCTTTAGATTTTTCTTTAGGCATTTTATATTGTTAAGTATATACTTTTCTTTATAAATATTGTTTTTTAAAGGTTTCCATAAGTTTTATATATTGTTTTTTGTTAAAAAATACCAACGGGTCCGTGGTCTAGCTCGGTTATGACAATTCCCTTACAATACCTATAGGAAAGGAATAGATCAAGTGTTCAAATCACTTCGGACCCATTTTATAATCTATATTTTTTATAAGTTCCTTTGCATGGGTTTGTATTACAAAGAAGAAGCCATTTATCTTTGGGGTTTAGAATTACAGAAGCTAAAGTTACTGTGTCATCATGAAGATGTACTTTTGTATGGCCGCAGATTCCAGTAGTATGCTCTTTTAAAATTTTTTTAACTGTATCTAAAGTTAGTTTTTTTTCTTTTAAAATTATTTCCTTTGCTTTTTCACATCTTCTCACAGACCATTTTTCAGTGTTGTACCTATTTCTGTCTTTTTTTAATAATGGGTGATTTGTATGTATTAACTAATTACTCTCTGTAAAAAACTCTTCTTTGTTCCAAAGCTCTTCAACATTAGTGATTATCTTATTTGATTTTACAACTAAAGTACTGCTTACTATGCTTCCCTTTTTATCTAAAACTTTTTTTGCTTCTAAAGGAGTCTTAACTTCTGATAAAGCTCTTAAATGAAAACTTCTTGGGACATCATATGTAAATCTTGTGTAGCTTAAAGAATCATCTGCGTATGCAATTCCATGATTATTTAAACCAGAAGAAGTTCCTATCATACTTCCTAAGTAACCTAATGATAAAAATTTTGTATTTTTAATTCTTGCATTTACTAATGCTAAACCGTTTCTTCTATATTCAGAAAACCAATCTTCATTATGTCCAAGTAAGATATTATCATCTTGAGTTCTAATAGCTAAACTAGTGCAATGTAGGGGTTGAAACATCTTAAATGTTACTATCTCTTCATCTGTCATAAGAACAAATAATTCTTCAAAAGGTACTTCTGCTCCTTCTGCCATTGCTTTTGCTTCTTCTAATAAATGGGGAAAGTTTTTTTCTATTTTAGGCAAAAATTTTTTAGCCTTTTTAACATAAATAGAAAAATGACGACCATTTACTGCATATTTGCTATACATTTCCTTATTCTTCTTAAGCCTAAATTGAATTTGTTTTTTTAATTTAGAGCCAAATTTAAATCCAAAATCAGAATGAGTTTTAGCATTAATATTAATAAGAGGAATTTTTCCCATTTTATATTTTCCATTTACCGTTTTCCTGCACAACTTTACCATCAAGAATCATTTTTGCGTTTGACATATCTTTAATTAAATCCCAGTGGACTACTGAATCATTACCGCCGCCGTTTTCTTCATATGCCATTCCAAGTGCTAAATGAACTGTTCCATCCATTTTTTCATCAAATAAAAGATGATTTGTAAATTGTTTTATCATTGGGTTTACACCAATTCCGAACTCTCCTATGAAAGAAGCGTTTTTATCAGATTCTAAGGCTGCTTTCAACATTTTTTTATTTTTAGAAGCGGAGTAATTTATAACTTTTCCATTTTTGAATTCTAAAAAAATATCTTTTATTTCTTTTCCTTCATAAAGAGAGGGAAAATCAAATTTTATGTAACCGTTTAAACTTTTTTTTATAGGGGCCATATATACTTCTCCACCTGGAAGGTTTTCTCTTCCGTCATCATATACTGCATTTTTGTCTTTTATAGAAAATTTTAAATCAATTCCCTCTCCAACTAAATGGACTACTTTTCCTCTGTGGAAATGCTTCTTAATTCTTGCAAATTTTTTTCCAAATTTTTTCCAGTCTATCAAGCAAGAAGAGTATACAAAATCTTTATACTCATCAAGTGACATTTCTGCTTCTATGGCATATGCCTGGCATGGATAAGGCACGTATATGTATCTTTTTTTAACTATGCTACTTTCTATACGATCTATTACTTTGGCTCTTAATGCTATTTTTTTTGGGTCGCAAGAAGTAAGGTCTCTTGTATTAAACTCACTTTCAACAATTATGTGGGCATCTGCCTTTCTAACTGCATCATACCAATATTTTGGAAATTTTTGAAGTTGTTTTTTATTAGCATGTTTAAAAAAGAAGTAATCTATATTTTTTGGCTGTAATCTAACTAAAGGATTAGCTCCCTTTAGAACTAATTGTTTATAGAGTTCTTCTACAAAGTCTTCTGCTTCTGTTGAGCCAGTAATAGTTACATCTTCTCCTGGCTTTGCGTTTATGCAGAAATTAACTACAAGTTTTGCTAGTTGTTTTGCTCTTAAATCCACCATCTTTTTTCAATAAA
>JAHJRB010000036.1 GCA_018831025.1 Nanobdellota archaeon
AGTTGTTCCCAGAGTTCAAGCTGTAGATGCTAGAACTAGTATTAGAGAAACATTTGATAATTATGTAAGGCCTGTAGTTATAGAAGCTGTAGAAGATTTAATTTATTAATTCTTTATAAATTTTAAACCAAGAATTTTTTACCCATTTTTTTTCTTGAGCTAATTGAAAAGCAAACCCCCGCTTTCTTAATTCTTTATTAACGATGTTTCCTTGATGAGGATATTTGTATTGTTTTGGTAAAGGAGAATGAAAACCATGAGAGTAATGAACTAACTCATGAGCTATTGTGATGTCTACTACATACTCTGGAACTAACTCGCTTTTAAATAAAGAGTTTACAACTATTAAAGTATCTTTATCTTTTTTCTTAATAAATCCAAACCTAAGTTTAGGCTTGCCTTTAAATTTTATTAAAACATTATTTTCTTTAGGAACTTCTGGGAATAATAATTGCCAAATACTATCTAGTTTGTTTTCTAGCCAAGTTTGAGTTCTCATAATTTTAAAAATCTAGAAGTAGTATTAATAATTTATGATTTTTCTATTACATATTGTTCGTAGAAAGTATTGAATTCCCATATAGAGGGGCCTGCAACTGCAACTTCTTCACTACTCATTTCTACTCTGGTTCTCCAAACTTGCCTTGCTAATTCACATAAGCTATGTGTTCTATCATCATAATCTATATCCTGTAAGAAAACTTTGCCTGTTTCTTCTCCTTCTTCATTTACTGGGGAGAATTCGTATGCTACATTTGTTTTTCTAAATAGATATTTCATATTAAAATTAGATTTATATCAATATTTAAAGATTTATAGGGTGGAGAAAATAGATTAAATTTAAATAAGTTTCAATTTTAAAAAGTAATATGATAGTTTTAGGGATTGAAAGCACGGCGCATACATTTGGAATTGGGATTTTAAAAGATGGAAAAATTTTAGCAGATATTAAAAGGCAATATAGACCAGAAAAAGGCGGAATAGTTCCTAATGATGCTATGGAGTTTTTGAAAAGTGTTAAAGAAGAGATTTTAGAAGAAGCTTTAAAGGAGGCTAAATTAGAAATAAAAGATATAAATATTTTTGCAATTAGCCAAGGTCCTGGAATGCCATTATCTTTACATATCGGAATGAATTTTGCTAAAGAGTTAGCTAAAAAATATAAAAAACCATTAATTCCAGTCAACCACCTTGTTGGACATTTGAGTATTGGATTAATGTTAACTGAGGTAAAAGATCCTGTCTTTATTTTGGCTACAGGAGCTAATACTCAGATAATTGCTTTTGAAGGAGGAAAGTATAGGGTATTTGGAGAGTGTTTAAGTATAGGTCTAGGGAATGCGTTAGATAAGTTTGGAAGAGCAATTGAGCTAGAATTCCCTGCCGGTCCTAAAATAGAAGAGCTTGCTAAGAAAGGAAAGTACATTGAGCTTAGTTATGTTGTAAAAGGAATGGATGTTGAGTTCAGCGGGATTGTAACACAAGCGAGTAATCTGTATAAAAAAGGAGCTAAGAAAGAAGATTTATGTTATAGTATTCAAGAGACTTGCTTTGCTATGTTAACTGAAGTAAGTGAGAGAGCGATGGCTCATTGTGATAAAAAAGAACTATTGTTGATTGGTGGTGTTGCGGCTAATCAAAGATTAATTGAAATGTTAGAGATAATGTGCAAAGAAAGAAATGCTGAATTTAAAGTAGTGCCTATACAATATTCCGGAGATTGTGGTGGACAAATAGCTGTTCAAGGTTTTTTAGAAGGTAAAAATAAAAAATTTAGTAAAAAAGAAACTGAAAATTTAGATATCAATCCTATTTGGAGAGTTGAAGAAGTGGAAATAAAATATTAACGATATAAAACTCCTGTAAAAAAATTAATTTTGTCTAACTGGTATAGAACATATAAAACAATTATTATTAAAATTACTATAACTCCTATCAAAGCTAATTTACCTGCGAAATTAATCTTCTGCCATTGGACTTGCTCTTTCATTAATTTTTGAGAGTAGCCAAGTTTATACGTGCCGGTTTTATCTTTCCAGACTAAACTATTATCCTCTTTTGCCATATAGTAAATCTATGTAATGTTGTTTTATAAAGTTTATTGTGGTAAAATTATAGCTTTGTAATAGTGAATGAAGAGCCCATTAAGGGGGCATAATTGGCTTTTACCTCTAGATTTTGGATTTTTATAGCAATATTTGGAGTTGTTTCAGTTGGAATTTTTCCATATTTTTTACCAATATTTAAGACAAAATTATTTAATTCCTGGTTAGAGTCAAATTGTATATTTGTTGGAATTAGCTTGTTATTAAAAATTACTTTTATGTTGTCGAAGCTTTCGCATATTATTTTTTTAACTCTAGAATCTTTTATTAAAGGGTCTATCTTTCCAAAACCTTTCAGGTTTCTTGTTAGATGGTATTTTAATTTTTTAACATAGTCTAAAGAATATTTTATTTTAAGTTGTTTTGCAATTTTGGCTATTTCATCTTCTATAAAATTTGGTCTTTCTAAAAGATTTGGGTCTTTTCTTACAGCTTCTCTTACTATTGGTTCTAAGAGATTATAAATTTTCCAATCTTGGTCCTGCAAAGTGGGTTCTACTAAATCATATTTTAGTTCTCCATTTTCTTCTTTTAATTGTGAGATTGTATTTTCTTTTAATTCAGGTTCTTTTGTAGAAAGAGATGTAGACGGTGCTTTAACTGGAGATGGGGGTGGAGGAGGTAATGGTGGTTGAATTAATTTTCTTGGTTGAGGCGCTTTAATTGGTTTTTGATAGGATTCTTCTGTAGGTTTTGGATATGATTCTTGCTTAATTGTTTGATAATCTTTTTTTGTTTCTTGTTTTTTAATCCCCTTACCATGAGAAACTAGGAATAATGCTTTTGTAAAATTTCTTAAGATTCTAACATTTTTTACTGTTTGAGGATTTTTAGGACGCTCTAAAATTTCAACTAGCTTATTTAACTCTTCCATTACTTTATCTCTTGTTGGATCTGGATAAAGGAAGTTAACTGGCATAGTATTAGAATATATATTTTAATATATAAAGATAATGTTTTAGCTAAGTTCATCCTTCACAGAATTCAGATATAAGAAAATCTACTCTTCGAAACTAGGAATTTCTATGATGAATCTATTCTTAGATTCTGGATAAACTAAAACTTCTGCTCCTTTTTTTAATTTTCCAAAATTTATCTGATTTTTACTTAACCTAACTGCTAAGCTGTTCCCTAGGAGGTTTAACTTTGTTCTATGTTCTAAACCCCATAATCCTTTTTCCCTAGCTACTTTATCAATTTCATCTAAAATAATGTCTTCATAAAACTGTTCTTTACATTTGCTGCATATCATTGTTGGGAATTTACCTAGATTTACTCCTAGCAGTATGTAATCCATTTTTTTTGTTAATATTTTTCCTTCACATTCCGGGCATTTATTTAGTTTCATTTTCAATCAATATATATTGTTTTTATGTAGTATGTTTCTTTATTTATTTTTTTATAAGCTACTTTTATTTCTTTATAAGCGGTTAAATAACCATCTGTTTGTTTTGAAGTTGCCCCTCTTTTAATAACCGTTTCTATTTGTTCTTTTGAAAAACGGTATAATATTCTTTTATCGTTTGCGTGTTTGCTGTAAATGGCTTTTATCATTTATACTTGTTATAACAAATACTAACATGTTTATATATTTTTCTATTTTAAAATTCTTCAGGGTTGTAAGGTCTTTGTTGAGGTTGCTCGCCTGTCATTGTTGAAGACTTAATGTATTTCTGTATTAGTATTAAACCTCTAATTATATTTTTATTTTGCTCTAATAATTCTGAGATTTTTCCTAGTAATGGTCTTAGTTTTTCTTCCTCTGTTTCAGCGACCATTTGTTCGCCAGCTTCTTTAAAAAGTCCTACCATTGACTTTATTTCATTTGTTAAGGCTTCTTGGGATTTTAATAAAGAATTTTGAGTCTTTAACATTTCATTATTAGTTTTTGCTAAATCCACGATTTTAGATTGTAAAGAAACTGTATTTTGAGCTAAAGACTTCATTAATTCCTGAGCAGAGTTTTTCCTTGGAGTAGGGGCTGTTTTAATTTGTTGTGGTTTTGCTGGTGGCAATTTATACACCTCTTTGATATGTAATACTGAAGATGTTTAAATTATTTTTGGTTTTGGATTGTTGTTATTAGTAAGTAGTGTATAATAGAAAGGTTTATAAAGGGTTTTTAACGAAGATATAGAAGAGTAAAAGAGGTTCTGATATAATATAAAATGACATTAAGAAATAAATTAAGGGAAGCAATCATACCTGCATCATTTATAGTTGTGGGTGGATTGACACTTGCCCTTAATAGGATAGGTGGAGATTTTCTTGTATTAGAAATTCCAGAGTTGGAACTTGAATGTAGATATCAGCCAATAAGAGAAACTATACCCTCCTGTATTGAAGGTATGGGTGAATTAGATATATATATTTTGGACAGGGTGTGTTATTAGATGATAATCAAAGAAACTTTTTTACAAAAGTTAAGAAATGCTTTTAACTTGAATATATATGAAGTGAAAATATGGACAGCTTTATTATCTAGAGGAGTAAGTACTGCTGGAGAGCTATCTGATATAAGCGAAGTTCCTAGATCTAGAAGTTATGATGTTCTTGAAACTTTAGAGAAAAAAGGCTTTGTTATTATGAAATTAGGCAAGCCAATTAAATATTTAGCTATTAAACCAGAAGATATTGTAAAAAGAGTTAAACAAAATGTTAAAAATAAATTAGATAAGAAATTAAAACAATTAGAGGATGTTAAAAGTACTGCTTTTTTTGGAGAATTAAAAAAATTACATACTAATGGAATTAAATTAGTAGAACCTAGTGATTTTACTGGAAGTTTAAAAGGTAGAGAGAATATTTATGATAAAATGGGCAATATGATTGAGAGTGCTAAAGAGAGTATTGTGCTTGTAACAAGTTCTAAAGGCTTAATAAGAAAAGCTAAAATATTAAACAGAAAAATAAAGAAATTAAAAGACAGAGGAGTTAAAATAAAAATAGTTGCTCCTATCAATAAAGAAAATTTAAGCGTAGTTAAAGAGTTAAGTCAATTTGCTGAAGTAAGAAATACAAGAAAAATAAATGCAAGATTTATGGTTATTGATAATAAAGAAGTTGTATTTATGGTATTAGACGATGAAGATGTTCATGCAAGTTATGATACAGGAATCTGGATGAATACACCATTTTTTGCAAACTCTTTAATTAATATGTTTAATGTAGTTTGGGAAAATTTAGAAGACAGTAAAAGTGTTTTAGCTAAATTAGGAAAGTAATTTTTAATTAACTAAAATAATCTTTAACTCTTTTTGAAGTTGCTTCTAATTGTTGTCTGTATTTTTGATTTGCTTCGCTTAATTTCCATCTCTTTACAATATATTTTCCTAAGACTCTTGTAACTGCTGGATAAAGAGGATAGGGATTTGTTGGAAGATCTCTATAAGATCTTAAAAGTATTCTTGGAAAAGCTCCAATTCTGTAAAAGTCTTCATAGCATTGGATAATTCCTTCCTGCCATTGAGTGGGAGTCATATTTGGATGGGTATTAACAACATGTAATCCATCATATTGTCTCCAATCTTTTGTTAATATTCTTCCTTCTTTTTCATACCTTGCATGTAATCTAGAACCCGGTAAAGGGCTTAAGGCCATTAATTGAAAAAAATCTACTTTATTCCTTTTACAAAATTCTGTGATTTCCTTAAAAGTTTCTAAAGTATCTGGGTCCATTCCTGCCATAAACATACCTAAAACATACATATCATTTTCATGGAAGACCCCAATGGCTGCTTCAATATCTGCTACTGTTTGGGGTTTTCCTAAGGCTCTTAAAGCTTCATCTGTAACACCTTCAAATCCAAAGTAGCCCATCCAACACCCAGCTTGTTTCATTTTAGCTGCTAAATTAGGACGCTTACCTATTCTAACAGTAGATTGAGCTGACCAAGGTCTTGAAAAACCAGAAGCAATCATATCATCTAATAAAGACTCTAATCTTTTTGGATTAGCTGTAAAATTATCATCTACGAAAAATATATTTCCCTCTTTGTATTGTTTTAACTCTTCTAAAAGATTTTCACTACTTCTAGTTCTAACTTTTCTACCGAACATTGGGACGACTGAACAGAATTCACAATCATGCGGACATCCCATAGAAGTCATCACAGGGATTGAACCTTTTTGACTACGGTCTTTAATTAAAGTAAAGTCAGGAAAAGGTAATTCATCTAAATTTTCTAATGGATGACCATGGATTACTTTATCTACGATTTCTCCAGATAGGATTCCAAGTAAAGTTTTTTTATCACACTCACCCACAAAAACTTGGTCAAAATCATTAGAAACATCGTCAGGCAACATAGATGCATGAATTCCTCCGACTATAGTTCTTGCTTCTAAACCTCTTGCGTTTCTAGCTCGTTTATAGTCTCTTGCTATTTTTCTTCCTCTATCTATGGTTGTAGTCATACAACTAAGAGC
>JAHJRB010000006.1 GCA_018831025.1 Nanobdellota archaeon
AACCTCCTTTAATTGTTAAACTTTTTGGTATATTTAAATTTATAGAAAACGGACTAAGAAAAATGAATACAACCAGCGTCTTTAAACGCCAAAGCTCCGATTGATGTTTTCATAGTTAATTTAAAAGAATTAAAGGTTTTTAAAGTTTATGCTAGGTATTTTTTATGTACCTTAAGATATCTTCTTGTGAAATAGGTAAAAAAACCATCTTCTTTTTTTTGTAATGCTCTGTAATAAGATCTTCTTTTTTTATATTCAATGATTAACAAAGGATATTCATTGTTCCATAGGATATAATTCATTAATAATCTACCAATTCTACCATTGCCATCTCCAAACGGATGGATTTTTTCAAATTTATAATGAATTCTAGCTGATAGTTCTATAGGATTCATTTTTTTATTTTTATTACAATAAAGAATAAATTCCTTTATTAATTTTTCAATATCCTGCCAATCCGGCGCCCTATAATTTCCAACCTTTACTAAATAATCTCTGAAAGTTCCTGCAATATCTGGCTTTGTTTCATGAAAAAGAGACTTATGCCAGTTTAAGATTAATTTTTTTGTTAGTTTTTCTTTTTTTTCTAAAATTTCTAAAAATAATTTTGCATGAGCTTCTGTTTCTTTTATATCTCTCAATGATTTTTTGGGAGCTATCTTATCTTCTATAATCTCTCTTGTTTCTTCTAATGTTATTGTTGAGCCTTCAATAGCGTTGGTATTATATGTGAAGGCTATAGCTAGCTGCTCTTTTACCTTTTCTTTTATAGATTCTGGGTATTTTTTCCATTCTTTTTGGAAATTTGTTTTTATTTTTTTTAGTTCTAAGTACAGAGATTCTTTTTTACAAAGTTCTAGGAAATTTTCTTTTAATTTTTCTGTGTTTTTAGGTATTTCTTTTCCTAAATATTTTTCTCTTGTAATTACTTTTCCTTTTTTCCTGAAAGAATGTTGAAGGTAGTTGTAGTTTTTTCTTTTTATAATTCTCATAGAAAGTATTACCATTACAAACTATTTAAATTTTGTGTTTTTGTTAAAAATGTAATGGGATGAAAAGGTTTTTAAATAAAAATAACTAAATTTTAGCTAAGCTCCCGTAGTGTAGCCCGGTCAATCACACGGCCCTCTCAACAAGCTTTTAAAAAAAGCTTCAGCAAAAACAAAGTTTAGGAGAAAGGCCGTAACCTGAGTTCAAATCTCAGCGGGAGCGCATTAATTTTTAGAAGAAAAACAATCTACTGCAGCATCAATTACTTTATTTTGGGCTTTTATAATATTAAATCTATGAAATTTAGGAGTCCATTCTTTACCTAATAAATCACTTACGATAAATGCTGAAGCGATTTTTATACTCCTATATTTTGCTACCGCAAATAATGCTGAAGCTTCCATTTCTACATTGGTTATTCCTCCTTTAGCGTATTCTTCCACCTCTGCTTTTGTTTCCCTATAAGGAGCATCTATTGTCCAAGTAATCCCTTTGAAATATTCTAATCTGTTTTTTTCTATACTTTTTCTAAATTTCTCAGTTAAATCTTTATCAGGATATATGAACTTCCCATCTGGTAGATAATGATAGCTTGTTCCTTCATCTCTTAATGCTTTTTCACATAAAAATATCCCTTCGTGATGCAAGCCTCCTGAAGTGCCTATATTTAAGAATTCTTTTCCTCCGAGAGCTATTAACTCTTCAAAAACAGCAGCTGCATTTGGTGCTCCTATCCCGGTCATTTTTACAAATCCAATGTTTTTGTATATATAAATAGTTAAGAGAGAGTAAATCTTCACTTTTTTTGGTTTGTATTTTTTTAAGAAATAATTTTTTGCTTTTGATTGGTATGTAATTATATACTTCTTGGGAAAATTTCCCTTTACTTTTCTGTATTTAATAAAGTCTAAAGGATGAAATAAAGATTCCTGTAGATGTTTATTTTTGAGGTTGGGATATGCCATAGTTAAAATATGTTTTGTAGATATATAAATCTTTTTTAAATAACTTTAAAAGTTTTAAGGTATTTCTTTTTTTATGAAACTGCCTAAATTGTATGAATTAAAAAGAATTTTAACAGGAAAAATATTTTTTGGTAGAGGGCATGTTATAAAGTTGCCGGAAAATTCTGAGTTAATTAAAAGCTTGCCTAAATTAACAGATTTAGTTTTTGATAGAAAAAATTCAAGTGAATTTGATGATGCTAATAAATTACAATTAGAGCTTAAAAGTTTAAGTGAGGATTTGCTGAATATAAAAAATAAGAAAAAATAAAATTATTTGCATTTCTTTTGTTTTTCAAATCTTCTCCAAGCATTTGAGACAGATTTAGCTTTTCTGTCTAAACGGCCTAAAATTGATTTTCTAATATCTGCTACTCTTACAACTCTTTTTTTCTTTATCAATGCTATGGCTGGTTCTGCGACATCTTTCACAAGTTGGTTTGCCTTTGCCATAGAAAGTTTTGCATCCTTTGCAGCCTTTATAATAGAATTTTTTAGTTTAGCAGGACTGAATGCCTGTTTTTTTCCGCCTTTTTTTATTACGTTTGTCATTTATTCACCCCCATATATATTTAGTGATATGCATTTTCTATATAAAAATCTTTTGATTAAAAATTATTTTTTGGTTATAAAAAATAAAATTTACATATTTCTTGTAGCTTCTAAAATTGGCAAGTTAGCTTCTGTTGGAACATATATAACTTCACTAGTTCCGTCTTGCAAGCCCTGAACCCAAAGATAACGAAGATATGCATCGTTATTTTTTAAGGACTCTCCAATAATTTTATTGGCTTCAGCTACTCCTCTAGCTCGCTCTATTTCTGCATCTGCTAATGCTATTGCAGCTTCTTTTTTTGCTAATGCTTCTGTAATCGCAATCTGTCTGTTCCATTCAGCTTCTGCTAATTGGGCTTTTCCTGCTAGACCTTTTTGCCAAACTCTGTATTGTGGAACTCCAACTAAAAGTGCAGTCAGAAATACCGCTACTATTACCGTTATTATTACTATTGCTTTTATTTCTTTGCTCATTTTTTTAGCCTCCCTTCATGTGTTTGAAAAATTGAATTTGACGTTCTCGTTTTATTGCGTCTTTTTTTGTTTTAAATGTTCCTAATTTCTTTTTTTTATCTTTAGAATATAAAACCCATTTATAACCTTCTTTTTTTATAACCATTTTATTTATTTTCTAAAATAGATTGAATAGCCCATTTCTTTGTTTTTTTTAATTTTCCTACTATGGCTTTTCCTTTTTTCTTTCCTCTGTATTTTGTATGGGATAATGGAACTGTTCTGAAACTAGAAACTATAAATAAAGATGGAGATTTTTGTCTATGTCGCTTATATTTTGATTCTGACATGGTTTTTAATAGACTTTTATTATATTTAATATTTTTGGGAAGGTTTTTATTTGGTAAAAATTAAGATTTTATATATGCTGGAGTCGCATAATCTGGTTATTGCGTCGGTCTCGAAGAACCTTTTAAGAAAACGTTCACGAAAAGGTAAAAGAAAACCGATGTCGTTTACGACGTGGAGGTTCAAATCCTCTCTCCAGCGTTTAAACGTAAATTTTAATAATCTTGATCCATATTATATTGAATATGAAATTTGGTTATATGCCAGACTTTAATGAGAACTTATTTTCCGAAATTAGATTTGCTAAAGAAAATTTTGATTTTTTGGAATTAACTTTAGAATTAGATAAACAATATGATGTTAGAAAGGTAAAATCGTTAACTAAAAATTTTGAAATTTTAGGTCATTTGCATTGGGAGTTAAATTTGAATCTGAAAGGTGATATTGAAAAAATCCTACATTTTGTTGATATTTACAAGAAATTAGATGTTAAAAAAATTACAATCCATCCTTCTTTGGATAAAAGACTAAAATTGGAAATATTGAGAAGTAATAATATTCGTGCACTTAACCAAATATTAAACTATTGTAAAAATAAAAAGATTAAATTATTAGTTGAAAATGATTCTAGAGTACCCTTTTCAAAGGCTTTGGAGATTGTTAATCTAATAAAAAATGTTAGTGGATTAGGATTTACTTTTGATATAGGTCATGCTTTACTAAGTAATAAGCTCGATAAATTTTTAAAATTAAAATATGAACATGTTCATTTACATAATGTCATTGCAAATAAAGATCATTCTTTATTTAATGATATAAAAAAATTAAAAAATATTCTGAATAAAATTAAATCTAAAACTGTTACTTTGGAAATATTTGAAAATAAAGATAAAATGTTGGAACAGCTAAGAGTCTGCAAAAATAATTAACTTTTTTAAACCGATAGTTTTAAGTTTCTTTATATATAAAGCTTAGAAAAATGAAAAAACATAAAGAAAGTGTTAAGGAAGAAATAGAGGAGGTTATTGAAGAAACACCTGAAGAGGCTAAAGAATTTTTTAAAAGTGTAAAGAAAAAACCTTCAAGAATAATAGTTCCTTTAATAATTTTAATCACTTTAATTGTTTTAATAGTTCCTACGAAAGAATATACCTATATAATAGACGTTCCTTATACTGCTATTGAAAATTATACAGACTTAGATCCTTATACTGTTGTAGAGCCTTATACTTTTAATGAGCCATATGTAACTACAGAAACTTATACAGATACAGTGCCGGTTACTTCTCAAGAGCCTTACCAAGATTGTACCTGGGAATGGTTTACCGGAGAATGCGAGACAAAATACAGAGAAACAACAAAATATGAGAATATTCAAAAAGAAAGAGCAGTAACCAAATATAGGGTAGTAACTAAAACAAGAGAGGTTACAAAATATAGAGAAGTAGTTAAAACAAGAGAAGTTGCTAAGATAAAACAAGAAAGCAGAAGCTTTGAGGTTAATTGGATTTTTGAGTTTAAGGTTCCTTGGAAATTAAGAATTATTTAAAATGAAATACAGACATCTTATTTACATTTGTATATTTTTACTTATTTGTCTTGCTGTTTACTTGTTTTTTTACAATTATAATTTTTATCAAGAGAATTTAGAGTATAGACAGAATGTAGAAGAAATTAAAAAACAAATTTCTGAATCTAATCAAAGATTTGTAGAAGAACAACAGAAGAAAGTTCAAGAAGTTACAAGCAATCAAAAAGCAATTAACAGTCAGGATAAAGATGGGGATGGACTGACTTATGAGGAAGAATTGAGATTAAGGACGGATGATAATAATAAAGACAGTGATGGTGATGGAGTTAATGACAAAGAAGATATGCATCCTGCCGGAGGAGACACAACTTATACGAAAACAGTTCATTGGGTTCATGATAAAAAAGAATATACAACACAGTTTGGAGTTCCGGAAGACTGGTATCTTTATTATAAAAATAAAGAAAGAACTGAACACGGAATAGAGTATGTAACTTATGATAATCCAATTATAAGAAATATTGTTGAAGATGTGATGGATTCTGTTAAATTAAAAGGAGATAATCCAAATAAAGCTATAATTGATTTTGTTCAAAGTATAGTTTATCAGTATGATATTGATTATAATAAAAATCCTGATTATCCTAAATATGTTATTGAAACTTTAATTGATGAAAGAGGAGATTGTGAGGACACAGCTTATTTAATGGCTGCATTTTTTAAAGCAGCGGGAGTTGAAGTAAAACTAGTTGATTTACCTAGGCATATGGCAACTGCAATTGTATGTAGTGATTGCAGTGGTTATCATTATAATTATAATGGAAAGAGTTTTTATTATTTAGAAACTACTGGTTATGGATGGGAGCCTGGAGAAGTTCCTAATGAATTTAGAAATGCTCAAGCAATTTTAATTGATGTTTAAATTTTCTTAGTAAACCAAATACTTTTTAAATTAAATTCTTTTTTTATTTTGGATGAAAGAGACTGTTATTGAATTAAAAGATGTGTGGAAGACTTACCAGATGGGAGAAGTTGAGGTACATGCTATTAGGGGAGTTAGTTTAAATATAAAAAAAGGAGAATTCGTGGCTATTACTGGAAGCAGTGGAAGCGGCAAAAGTACCTGTATGAATTTAGTTGGATGCTTGGATGTTCCTAGTAAAGGCAAGATTTTTTTAGAAGATAAGGATATTTCTTCTTTGAGCAGATCTAATTTAGCTGAAATTAGAGGTAAGAAAATAGGATTTATTTTTCAGCAATTTAATTTATTCCCTACTTTAAACGCGCTTGAGAATGTTATGCTACCTGCGGAGTTTCAGGATGAGAATGGAAATGATATTAAGAAAAGAGCTAAAGAATTATTGGAGATGGTAGGATTGGGGGATAGGATTCATCATAGACCTACTGAATTGAGTGGAGGACAAGCACAGAGAGTAGCTATTGCAAGAGCTCTTGCTAATGATCCGGAAATTATTTTAGCTGATGAGCCAACAGGCAACTTAGATTCTAAAACCGGAGAGTATATAATGAATTTTTTATCTAAGTTAAATAAAGAAGAGGGTAAAACTGTTATTATGGTAACTCATGACTTAGGTCTTATTAAATTTGCTAAAAGAGTTATAAAATTAAAAGATGGTCAAATTATGGGAGGAAATAAAAAATGAAAAAAATAATTTTTTTAATTTTAATAAGCGTTGTTTTAAATTTAAGTTTTGTAAATGCTTTAGATGTTGCTGTGGAGAATTATTATCCCACACCTGTAGAAGCAGGAGATTATTTTAATGTATGGTTGAAGGTAACAAACAGGGAAGAAGCTGCTGTTGAAGGTGCGGTTGTTCAATTTAAACCTAGTTTTCCGTTTTCTTTAGATCCAGGAGAGGAAGAACAAATTGTAATTGACAAAGTTAATGCAAAAAGTTCAGTTACTAAAAAATTTAAGATTAGGGTTGATAAAGAAGCTAAAGAGGGAGAAAATACAATAGCATTTTCTTATAAAGATTGCAGCGGTTGTGTTTGGAAAGAAATAAACATGCCAATTACAGTTATAGAATACCAGACTATGTTTGATATTGTTTTGCAGGAGATGAATACTGATGGTGTGTTTTTTGCAATTGCAAACATTGGTAAAAACTCTGCTAATGCAGTTACAATAAGAATACCTGAACAGGAGTTTTTTAGAACAGATTTAATTTCTGCATCTATAGTTGGTAATTTGGATTCTGGGGATTATACTATTGTCGGATTTAAGATTTCTCCAGTTGATAAAATGAATGAGGAAAAAGAGTTATTCATTCAGATAGATTATACAGATCCTTTTGGTGTTAGAAGGAGTGTTGTTAAACAAATAATGATAAATCCGAGTTCTTTACTAAGAGCAAGCGGAGGAGTTGCAGATACTGGATCATCTTCTGTTCCAACTGGTTTTAATAGAGCGGGAATGCAACAACAATCAAGCTTCTATACTAATGTTTGGTTCTGGACGTCAATAGTTTTGGCAATATTGCTGTTTAGGAAAAAGATTAGTGTCATCTACAAAAAAATCAGAAAAGAAAAATCCTAAGATGAAAATACATAAATGTTTGAAGCTAGCTTTTAATATGCTTCATCATAGTAAAATAAGGAGCTGGCTTTCTATAATTGGGATTGTTATAGGAGTTGCTTCTGTTATTTCTATACTTGCATTAGGAGAAGGAATGCAGCAGGATTTAGAAATGAGATTAGGAAGTTTAGGAGCAGATATCATAACTGTAAGTCCTGGAGCGTCTAGAGCAACCGGAGGAATGGGAGGATTTAGAAGAGGAGACTTTAATGAGAGAGATGATAATGATAATGATGTAAAGAATTTAACTAATAATGATGTCCAGGCATTGAAATTAGTTTCAAATGTTAAATATGTTCATGGAACTATTAGCCAAAGAGGAGATGTGGGTTATTTGGAAGAAACTATGAGTTCTACAGTCAAAGGTGTTGACACTCAAATTTGGAAAAATATGGAAAATAGTAAATTGGAAAGTGGTAGATATTTATCTCAGGGAGATAAGAATGTTGTTGTAATCGGATATAATATTGCACATGATAGGTTTAAGCAGGATATCCAACTGAATAGACAGATTACTATTGAAGGTAAGCCTTTTAGAGTTGTTGGTATTTTAGAGAAAGCTAGCGGAATGAGCAGTACTGATTCTGTTATTTTTATGCCAATAGAAATTGTGAGAATAACTTTGGAAGATATTGATAAAAAGAAATTAGACTCTATTGAAATTAAAGTTGAGAATGTTGATTTAATTGAAGAAACGGTTGCTAATATAGAATCTAGATTAATGTTAACTAGGGCTGTTAATGCAAAAACTAAAGATTTTACAGTTAGTTCTGTTCAGGCAACTCAAGAATCTATACAAGCAACTATTAATACTGTGACATTATTTTTAAGTGCAATAGCAGCTATTTCTTTATTAGTGGGGGCGGTTGGAATTGCTAATACTATGTTTACGACTGTATTGGAGAAAATTAAAGAGATTGGTATTATGAAATCAATAGGGGCGAAAGATAGAGACATATTATTAATATTTTTATTTAACTCTGCGATGATTGGATTTAGTGGGGGGATTATTGGAGCTGCGCTTGGCTTTTTTGGAAGTCAATTGCTTTCTGGATTTTTCAGCGGAAGCGGAACTGGAGGAATGATGAGAATGATGTCTGGACAGGGAATAGTTACATTAAATACTGTGTTGTTAGTACTTGGACTTTCTGTATTAATTGGGTTATTATCTGGAGTAATACCTGCGTATAGGGCTAGCAAAATGAATCCTGTAGATGCTTTGAGATATGAATGAACCCTTTCAAAAGCGTTCACGGAAAAGAATTTCTTGAAATGAGGAAAAACTTTATTAACTTTTAATATATATATAATAAACCATATTTATTAAAAAAGGAGGGATAAAATGCCACAAACAAGAGTAAAAGGTCATATGAGAAAACTTCCAGGTAGCAGAAAGCAAGTTAAAGTCAAAGGTCACTTAAGGAAGAAATAAATTAACTTCTTAGGTTTGGGGGATTCCTTTTGTATTTTTAGGGCGCTGGTGCAATCCTCTAAAAAGTAAACAAATATTATGTTGCATCCTGTCAACATTATGAGCAATTAATTTGCTCATTAATTCAACTTTTTGAGTTGCACAAGACCGATTTCTTAAAACAGAACCATATTTCTG
>JAHJRB010000037.1 GCA_018831025.1 Nanobdellota archaeon
ATATATACTAACCCTACAGGACAGATCCTCATGGTCTAAGTTAAGACCAATAACCAAGGCTAATACCTCAAACCAGTATTCAGCTCGCCATAAAGCCCGTTTGCGATACAACAGGGGGCTGACCTGCCGCCTAGCCTATCACGGATTATAAAAGAAGGAGTATTTTATAAATGTTACTAAAAGAAAACATTTAAATATAGGTATTTTTTACTATAAAATGCGAGAGAAAAACAATGAGAGTCTATTTTCTCTGTTTTAAATGAAAACAATATTACCGAGTTTAAAGGAAAAAAAGCGTTATTTGGCATTTGAGATAGTTTCAGGAGATAAATTCAATAAAACTGAAATTAAAAATGCTATAACTGAAGAGGCTTTAAAATTCATGGGAACCCTAAATTATGGAAAGGCTGGAATAATGTTAACAAATCTACAAGAAAATAGCGGAATATTGAAGGTAAATAACAAATTTTTAAATGAATTAAAATCTAGTTTAATATTAATTAAAGATATAAATAGTAAAAGAGTAATCTTTAAAACCAAAGGAGTTAGTGGTATATTAAAGAAAGCTAAGAATAAATATTTAAAAAAGGAGGCTAATTAAAATGGAACAAAGTACAATGTCACATCAGATGATGGGGTATGATCGAACCTCAACTATGTTTAGTCCTGATGGTCGATTATTACAAGTAGAGTATGCTAAGAAAACAATTAGACAAGGGAGTACTGCTATCGGGATAGTATGTAAAGATGGCATATTGTTGCTTACTGATAAAAGAATCGCTAATAAATTAATTATAAGTGAAAGTGTGGAGAAATTATTCCAAGTGGATGAACATATTGGAGCTACTGTAAGCGGATTTGTTAGTGATGGTAGAGTATTAATTGAAAAAGCAAGAATTAGAGCACAGCAACATAGAGTTACTTATGATGAGCCAATTGATGTATTAGAATTAGTAAAGAATATTTGTGATATGAAGCAATGGTTTACGCAAGTTGGAGGCGCTAGACCTTTTGGTGTAAGTATATTATTTGCGGGAGTGGATGAAGATTCTGTACCTAAATTATTTGCGACTGAGCCAAGCGGAATTTTTTTCCAGTATAAAGCTACTGCAGTTGGAGAGGGAGAGGTTGAGGTGAATGATATATTGAATAAAGAGTATAAAGATAACATGAATTTGGATGATGGTTTTAGATTAGCTATAGTTGCATTTAAAAAAGTTTTAGGAAAGAATTTTGATATAAATAGATTAAGTGGTGCCTATATAAAAAATGACAATAAAAAATTTACAAAGGTGGATATGGGTTACTTAAGAAAATTAACAAAATGATAGATGTTAACAAAGCAATAATTGTAAGATTGAAAAAAGCCGGAGAGGTTTTTGAAGTTTTAGTAGATTGTGAGAAAGCGATTGATTTTAAATCTGGGAAATTAGAAGACATAAGTGAAGTGCTTGCTTCTGAGAGAATCTACAAGGATGTTAAAAAAGGTGATAAAGCTAGTGAGAATGAAATGGAAAAAATATTTGGAACTAGCGATTTTAAAGAAGTCGCTGAAAAGATTATTAAAAAAGGAGAGATGCATGTTACTGCAGAGCATAAAGCAAAGTTAAGAGAGGAGAAGAAAAAGAAATTAATAGAATTAATACACAGAAATGCTATTGATAGTAAAACAGGACTTCCACATCCGGTTAATAGAATAGAAGCTGCTATGGATGAAGCAAAAGTTCATATTGATGAATTTAAAAATGCGGAAGCACAGATGGAAGACATTTTGGAAAAATTAAGAAGTATAATTCCAATTAAATTTGTTAAAAAAACAATTGAAATAAAAATTCCTGCTCAGTATACCGGAAATGTTTACAGGATAATTAAGCAATTTGGAGATATTTCAAAAGAGAATTGGGGGAATGATGGTAGTTTAACTGTACAAATTGAAATCCCTGGTGGATTACAGGAGGAGTTCTTTGATAAGTTAAATGGTCTGACCCATGGTGAAGTAGAAAGCAGGATTGTTAAAGAAAATTAATAATGGAAGGGGGATAAAATGGGAAAAATATTAGTTAAAAATAAGGAAATGGTAGTGCCTGGAGAGGTTATTGTTGAAGGTATGGATTATTTGCCTGCTGGAAACGTTTTTAGAGAGAATGATAAGATTATAGCTGAAACAATTGGTTTAGTTAATGTTGATAATAGACTAGTGAAGTTAATTCCTTTAACTGGTTTTTATAAAGCAAAGAAAAATGATGTAGTTATTGGACAAGTAAGAAATATAACTTTTAGCGGCTGGTTAATGGATATTGGATGCAGTGATTTAGCAACTTTAAATTTAAGGGATGCTAGTAGTGATTTTATAGATAAAAAAGCTGACTTAACTAAAATCTATAATTTTAATGACACAGTTATTGCTAAAATAACTAATGTTACTAAAACAGGTTATATTGATTTAACTATGAGAGGTCCTGGATTAACTAAATTAAGAGGGGGCAGATTAATTAAAGTTGCTGCTAGTAAAGTACCTAGGATCATTGGAAAACAAGGAAGCATGATTCATATAATTAAAGAAAAAACTAATTGTAAAGTTATAGTTGGACAGAATGGATTTGTTTGGATACAAAGTGAGGATCCAGTAAATGAGAAAAAAGCAATTGACACTATCAGATTAATTGAAAAAGAATCTGCAACTGAAGGATTGACTGAGAAAGTAGAGGGGTTATTAAAATGAGCTACACAAAAAGAAAAGACGGAAGAAAATTTGATGAAATGAGAAAAATAAAGGCAGAAGTTGGAGTAATAAAAAATGCTAATGGTTCTGCTAAATTCCAAATTGGAGATACAATTGCTATTGCAGCGGTATATGGTCCTAGAAATTTATATCCTAAGTTTTTGCAAAATCCTGAAGAAGGTAAGTTAAGATGCAATTATAATATGCTTAGTTTTAGTGTTGACGAAAGAATTAGACCTGGACCAAGTAGAAGAAGCAAGGAAATTGGTTTAGTAACTGAAAGAGCTTTAAGTCCTACTGTTAACTTAAAAGAATTTCCTAATGCGGTAGTGGATGTTTTTGTTGAAATTATCCAAGCTGATGCTGGTACTAGATGTGCTGGGATTTGCGCAGCTGCTATGGCTCTTGCAGATGCTGGAATTCCTATGAAGGATTTAGTAAGCGCTGTGAGTGTTGGGAAAGTCGGTGATAAATTAGTTGTTGACTTAGATAAAAGTGAGGAAGATTATGAAGAAGGAGCAACTGATATGCCTGTGGCTATCCTTCCTAGGAGCGATGAAATAAGCTTATTACAATTAGACGGAGAAATGGAAGCAAAAGAAATTATTAAAGCGCTTGAAATGGCTAAAAAAGCTTGCTTGGAGCTTAATAAGATTCAAAAAGAAGCTATAAGGAAAAAATACAAAGGCGAGGGAAAATAAAATGGATAATATTAACAAAGAATACTTGATGCAAATTCTTAATAAAAAAATAAGAACGGATGGAAGGAAATTTGAGGATTATAGAGATATAGAGATTGAGACAGATATTAGTAAAAATGCTGAAGGCTCTGCTAAAGTTAGAATAGGGGAAACTGAGGTTATAGTTGGAGTAAAATTAGAGGTTGGAACTCCTTATCCAGATAATCCTGATGAAGGAACTATTATAGTTGGGGCGGAGTTTTTACAAATGGCTAATCCTGAGTTTGAAAGTGGACCACCTAGTGTTCAAAGTGTAGAATTATCAAGAGTTGTTGATAGAGGGATCAGAGAGAGTAAAGCTATTGATTTCAAGAAATTATGCATTGAAGAAGGTAAAAAAGTTTGGTTAGTGCTAATTGATATATATGCTATTAATGATGACGGCAATATGCAAGACGCTGCTAGTTTAGCTGCTTTAGCTGCTCTGTCTAACACTAAGATGCCTAAGTATGATAAAGAAACTGAGAAAGTAGATTACAAAGAAAGAAAAGGAAAATTACCGCTTTCTAAAATGCCTATTGAATGCAGCTTAGCTAAAATAGGAGAACATATCTTAGTAGATCCTGGATTAGATGAGGAAAGATTATTAGATGCTAAATTAACTGTCGCTTCAATAGGTAATAAAATCCATGCTATGCAAAAAGCTGGTGTTGGAACCTTGAAGGTTGAAGAGGTTGAAACTATGCTAAAATTAGCAATCGAAAAGAATAAAAAGGCTCTTGAGAAGATAAATAAAAAATGATGAAGTATACTAAATACGAGAAAGCCAGGATAATTGGAGCAAGAGCTTTGCAGATTTCAATGGGAGCTCCTTTTCTTTTTAAGATGGATAAAGAAGATTTAGTTAAGATTAATTATAATCCGGTAGACATTGCCAAGATGGAATTTGATAAAGGAATATTACCTATTACTATTAAAAGACCTTTGCCTAAGAGGAAATAGTTATAATTTATAGTCTCTATTTATTGTCATAGTAAGAAATTTACTTTCTATATCTATATCTCCATTTTCATCTATACAATTCTCTTTTCCAATTGCTAATCTTTGTAATATACACGCTTCATTTAACATCCCAAATTCAAATGGATCTGCAATGAATGGACTGTTCATTATACTATTCTCATAGGGTCTATAAGCTAATTCTCCTTCACTACATCCTTTATAGAAACCGATTTTAACAGAGCCTTCACCGAAACCCTCCCATATCCCCCATTTTAATTCAGCTCTAGCTTTTGATTCTCCTTTAGATAAAATATTGCCCCCAACACAATTGATATATTTATCAGGAGCTATAACTTGATTAACTGGCTCTTGTGTATACTCATCTGCCAATCCAAAACAATGTCCAAATTCATGAACAGCTACTTTATCTAGTTGATTTTCTGTAATGGCAACATAAGAAGTATATTGTCCTTCTTTTTTTGTTATATCTGCATGCGATCTTATTGTAGTATCAGATAAAATAATATTATACTGTTCAAAATTATCCTGTTCAGGATTTTTTAGTCTGCAACCGACAGAATTTCTAAAACTTAATGTATGCGGATTTGTATCAATGTAAATTGAAAACAAATCTAAGTTTGATTTAAATGGTTCTACAGCAAAAATACCATATCCTTCTCCATTGAGACTTAATATTGTGTTTATTTCCCTTTCATATCTTTCATATTCAGCAAATTTCTCTCCAAAAATCACAAATTTTATGTCATTTGGATCTTCATCTCCAAATAATAATTTACATTCTGCAGCATCTTCTTCGTCTATAACTTCTAAGAAATATTCATCTTCAACTATTGTTTTTCCTAAAAAGTCTACTTTAAAATAGAAAGATTTAATTGCATTTATACCAGATATTCTCTCCTCATTATTTTTAACAAGTTCTATTGCTTGGATGATGTCTGAATAATCTCTGTATATTGCTACACAAGGAATGTTTCCGCATGTAGTTATCTGCTTATTACCAGCCATAAAAAAGTCAAAACGATTGTCTGTAAGTGATTTGATTATAAGGTCCACATTTATATTAGAAAGTTCTTGCTCCTGTATTTCTGAATGGTCTTTTTTATATATCCAGATTATGAATCTCTCTGGATGGTTACTTCTTAATATTTCTTGTTCAGGTTTATTTTCTATATAATAATCAAAAACCGTATTTTTTGATAATTCTGCATTGAGTAATTGTCCTATTTCCCATGCTTGAATAGTATGGCTATATTTACTTAAAAATTCTTTATACAACATTATTGCTTTATCTGGGTTTATGTCTGCTTTTAGTTTGGTTAATTTATACTCTACATATTCACCGACTCTTCCGAAATTAAGTCTTCTTTGAAATGAGTGTTCAGAAAATAAAACAGGATTATCAAATATAGGGAGTGACTCTAATTCTCTAACTAAATTTTGTTTTTGCTCATTTGTTAAAAATCTTTCAGGAGGATAATTAAAGAGTATTTTTATTACCATAAAATCTCCTGGGTGGGTTGTTCCGAATAAGCTTACAATTTCTTCATATGACTTAACATAATCAGGAAGTTTGTATTCACCATTTTCAGGATCAAATGCATTCCGATATTTCTGTGCATGCAATAAATATAGTAAATAATAACCATCGCCTAAAGTTATTTCATTTCCTTTACTTTGAAAAAGGTCTATTTTTTGATATAATTCTTCCATCAGATTTTCTAAAGCATCTGAATTTCCCAGAATACCATAATTCTCAATTAAAAGATTTGTTGCTCTAAACCATAATTCTGTTCCAGGTTGTAATTCTTCGTATATTTGATTTACTATGTCGAATGAATCTCTAAAATAATATTGTTCAAAAAGACTTTCTGCTTCTAGAATTTTAGTTTCTATACTATTCTTATCCTCTATTGCTTTTCTTCTTAATCCAGCTTCAATTTCAGGTTTTAAACTATTCCAATCTTGGTTTTCTGGCTGCCATCTGTTTAAGCTATCTAAAGATGCTGTTAAAGCTTCTTCATTGTTTTCATAAATTTGAGAAAATATTGTCCAAATTCTTTCTGCTAATATAGGAGCTGATTCTTGAGAAGGGGTTAAACAAGAATCTTGAGCATTAACTATACTAATACTAAATAAAATTATTAAAAATAAAAATAATTTCTTCATTTTATCTACATATTGGCTCTATTTTGGTTTGCTCTCTCAACCCCTTCCCTAGCAGTATCTTGTCCAAATCGTTGTCTATCCCACCAATCCTCTATTCTTTCTGGTATTGATCTTGCGTCTTTTGCTTCTTTCGCACTCATCGCGATAAGATTCTTTGTTACTTTATCAAAATATTCAAAATAGTAATCTAATTTAACCCCTTCACTTGGATTTGAATTTGGTCCCGCTATGGGGGGTCTATGCGCAGCACCTGGAATCTTTCTAAAGGTTCTTGCTACCGTTGTTTCATCATCCATTACTATTATATTTTTTTTAGGAACTAAGTAAAGTGCACTTTTGAATCCTCCATAATCATTACGTGGATTAAAATTAGCGATGGGTAGCATTTTGTATTCTACAGTACTTCCTTTATTTGTAAAAGCTTCATGTTTTAATTCAAATGATTTTTCAATTGTTTCAAAATTTTGGTCTGTTGGGGGAAGATCTCTTAATGCATAATAACCTTCTGATGGATTTAAGAATACTGCACTAATATGCCTATCTATTCCTGTTTTATAAGATTTAATTGGAACTTTTAATGCGAGTTCATAGTAGGGTGCTAGGTCTGGATCATTTTCTGGATCTGTAACTCGTTGATAATCTATATCTTCATTGAATGGGTATGGTATTAAATAGCTTCCCATCGAAACAGAGTAAATTTCCCTACCAATCTTAAAAAGCTTATTTTCTCTTGAATGCACATATATAAATTTTAAATTTACAAAATCATTTGGATTTTTACTTTCACTCTCTAAACTAACGAATTGTGCTCCTGGATTACCAATAACATTTTTACCTGCATAAGTTCCACTATTTGAAAATATAGTCTGATAGTTAATGGGTCCTAAACTTATAATATAATTAGAAGCTATTGTTACTATTGAAAGTTTGCCGTCTCCTCCAGTGAATAAATGTTCTGAAGAATGTACAGCCTCATCTAAAATTTTTCTTGTATACCCTGCGTCTTTTAGGAGGGCACTTCCTACACTTATATCTAAAAATCTTGCATGATATTTATCATTAGGAGGTCCAAATCCTGCATAAGGTAATTCTAGATTTGCTAATTCAGAATATTTTGTGGTTTCTTCTTCTGAAATGTATATTCTTTCTGTTGGGGGAGGGGAAGTTTGTTTTCCAGTTATTTTCATAAAGAATCCTGTAAACTGTTTTATTACAGAAGATGTTCCTGTTTCTAGAGAAGGAGGTGCTGATAATTCTAAAGTACTAAAATCTATATTGTCTGTGGTAGAACACAGAGCTCTATCAATTAAACTAGTATCTGTTTCTATCCTTATGATAGATTCTGATCTTATTGAGGGAGGTTCAATAGTTGTTTTTCCATCTGAGCTTTCTGTTAATTCTACTGAAAGTGGTTGTCTACAGTGACCCATTCCGTCCTCATCTGCACAAAAATAACCCCCTTCACAAGGAAGTGTAATGTCTGCTTGACAACAATCATCAGCAGTACGCATTATTACTCCTAGTTGGTCGTCTGTACATCTACTTGCTATATCATTGCAAACATTAGGTATTCTTGGATTAAATAAGGGATTATCTGTTAGTACTCCATCTTGATAGATTTGGGTGTTTCCAGATGGAAGAGTTTTACATTGGGTATTTGAATAGATTAATGGTTGTTGGAAACCACTAGAATCGCATGTTGCTCCTTCAACTTCTTCTTGTGAACAAATGGGTCTTGTTGCTGCTGTTTCTATTACAGGTCCTAAATCTGGTTCTGTGTTAAAATCACCTGGTAATGGGGGTGGAAGATCTGCAAGTATATCATC
>JAHJRB010000038.1 GCA_018831025.1 Nanobdellota archaeon
CTAATAAACAAAAAGCTTAAAAACCATTAATTTTACAATAAATTATAACTCTGCGAGCTAACGCGCATAGTAGAGACATTAAGTTTTCTACTATTTTTGCTGAATGTTTTGCAGGAGAGCTTTTGATTAAGCTTTTTCAAAAAGGTTAAAATGGTAAAAAGAACAGGTCCACAAAATTTAAATTTAAGAACTTTAATTAGAGACTTATCTAAGTTAGGAAGAGAAAAAAAAGTTAAGTTATGGATTAGGGTAGCTAAAGATTTATCTAAATCAACTAGAATTAGAAGAGCAGTTAATCTTTATAAAATAGATAAATTTACAAAAGAAGGAGAAACCGCTTTAGTTCCTGGAAAAGTTTTAAGTGTAGGAGAATTAAATAAACAAATAAACGTAGCAGCTTATCAATTCTCAGAAGCTGCAAAATCAAAATTAGGAAATAGAGCTATTACATTACAAAGTTTAATAAAAAATAATCCTGAAGGAAAGAAAGTGAGGATAATAGGTTAAAATGATAATCAACGGTGAAAATTTAATATTAGGAAGATTAGCAGCAATAGCAGCTAAAAAAGCTTTATTAGGAGAAAAAATAGACATAGTAAATGCTGAAAAAGTAGTTATTGTTGGAAAAAAAAGTTTTATACTTAGGAATTATAAAAAAAAATTTGATAGAAAAACTCCAATAAAAGGTCCTTTTATACCTAGAACTCCAGATCGTTTTTTAAGAAGAGTTATAAGAGGAATGTTACCATATAAAAAAGAAAGGGGTAATAATGCTTTCAAAAAAGTTATGTGTCATGTTGAAATACCAGATAACTTTAAAAATGAAAAATTAACTACTTTTGATAAGATTAATGTTTTAAATACGAACAATATTAATTATTTAAGTATAGGAGACCTTTGTAAATTATTAAAAAATGTCTAAAGTTGTACATGTTTCCGGAAAGAGAAAAAAAGCAATAGCAAGAGCTACTCTAAAAGAAGGAAGCGGCATTATAAAAATAAATAAAATTTTGTTAAGTAATTATAGCAACAACCTAGCTAGATTAAAAATACAAGAACCATTAACAATTGCAGAAGAATTAGCAAATAAAGTTAATATTATTGTAAGTGTAAAAGGTGGCGGTTGGCAATCTCAAGCAGAAGCTGCAAGATTAGCTATAGCAAAAGCATTAGTTGGATTTAGTAGAGGAGAAAAATTAAAAAAAGCATTTTTGGATTATGATAGACATCTTTTGATTGCCGATGTACGTAAAAATGAAGTTTGCAAGCCGAACGATTCTGGAAAGCCAAGAAAACACAGACAGAAAAGTTATAGGTGATACCAGAATAATTAAAACTACAAAACCATTATAGCTGTTTTATAATAAGAAAGTTATAACTAATTATATTTTACAAAATATATATTAAACTCATCCGACACATCCGACAGACCCGCACAGGGTTTTTAAATGTTTTTTCTTTGGATTAATATATGAATGCAAATTATGGATTGATGGTAAAATTAAAACCAGAATTCCAAAGACAATTATTTATAAATTTGTTAAAACAATATAAGCAACTTAAATTAGCTAGTTTATTGAATAGAGCCCCCTCATTAATGTACCTGTATAAAAATTATAGAATAAAAAGTCTATCTTTAGAAGTTGTAAATAAAGCAATAAAATTAGCAAATATTTCTAAAGAAGAATTAGATAAAAACACGATAAATGTTTATTCTGCAGAAAAAGAAAGAAGGAAAATATTGGATATAGGAAAAAATATTAGACGTAAACAAATGGGAAAATTTAAAGAGGATATCCCAAAAATAAAAGAGCATGAAGGAAGCAATAATAAAGATATAGCAAAAGTTTTAAAAAGGGTAAAAATGTACTCTCAACTTAAGTTTTTAGAAAATTTTGGATATATCTACAAAAAAGATTATCCTCATAAAAATTATATAACAATGAAAGGTCTGAGAGAACTTCAGAGGGGGCAAGGATACGTATGATCATACCAATCCGCTGTTTTTAGCTGTGGGAAGCCCTTAGGTCACCTATATGCAAAATACATAAAGGAAGTAGAAAAAGGAAAAAATCCAAAAGAAGTTTTAGATAAATTAGGAGTAGAGAGATATTGCTGCAGGGCTTTATTCCTAGGTCATGTTGAATTACTAGATACAGTAGCTAGATTTAAAAGAAGTTAATCTTTTTTTAATTTTTCAGGATAATTATGAAAGAGATTTCTAGCGTTAATTAAAAACCTACCATAATTCATTTCTATACCTTTCATATAATCCATATAATTCATCCATAAAACCAGTTAGCCCCAATTCTGTTAAAAATTTATTTCTGTTCTCATCAGTCTCAACCCATCCAGCTAAAGCAAGAGCTTCTTCATCAGGAAAAATATCTTCTAAGTCATCATTAGCAGAAAAATCCTCTGCTGGACCACTACCTAACACAGCATCAATCTCTTCTTGACTTAAAACTTCTGGAATTTTTCTACCTACAATCCCTTTAATGGTTTCTTCACTCGGTTTATTTACGACTTTAGCCATAATAATAATTTAAATATATTAATATAAATTAATTTCTATACCAAAAGATACACTTTAAAAACCCAAATTTTCTTTATTTTTTCATGAAAATATACAATAATATAGAAATAACAGATTTAGCTTTAAAATACAGAGACCATTTAATTATAGCAGATCTGCATATTGGTTTAGAGGAAGCTTTAAACAAACAAGGAATTCTAATTCCAAGATTTCAATTCTCAGAACTTAAAAAAAGATTACAAAGTTTGTTAACTAATAAAATTAAAACAGTTGTAATTAACGGAGACTTAAAACACGAATTCGGAACAATTTCAGAACAGGAATGGCGCCATACTTTGCAAATTTTAGATTTATGTTTGGAAAACAATAGAAAAGTAATTTTAATACAAGGCAACCATGATACTATCTTAGGTCCTATTGCTCAGAAAAAAAATTTAGAAATTTTAGAAAAATATGAAATAGATAATCTTGCAATTATTCATGGAAATAAAATAATAGAAACAAAAAATCCTATCTTAATAATCGGTCATGAACACTCAGCAGTTAAAATAAAAGACTCTGTAAGAAACGAAGTCTTTAAATGTTTTTTAAAAGGAAAATATAAAAAAGCTACTTTAATAGTTCAACCCTCTTTTGATTTAGTTAGTGTTGGAAGTAATATTTTAACTGAAAAAATATTAAGCCCTTACATTTCTAATATTGAAAATTTTGAAGTTTTTGTAACAGAAGAAAATAAAGTCTATAACTTCGGAAAAGTATCTAATTTAAAATAAGCTTAAAATAACATAAATGCTTTTAAGTAATTATTATTTATACAATACTAAAATGAGAAGACTAACAAATATAATTTTAAACACCCTTTTATCTGCAACTTTAGCTGGATGTGCAACAACAGCACAACACCAACCCGTCTCTGGGAAACCCTATTTAAGAGATGACGTTCTGGTTCCATTTAGTATGAGAAGTAAGTATGGACCGAAGATAACATTATGGGGACATGACTCAGACGGAGATGGGTATCTAGATGACAATGAAGTTATCCAAGTAACCCCCCAAGGAGTAGCCATTAATGAAGCGCTACAATTAAGAAATAGAACCAACGGGCAAAACAATCCCCGTTACAGATAAAGCCCTAAACATTTAAATACAATAATTCTTTTTATATAAAAGAGGTGATACTTTGTTAGAATACCTATTATTTTTCATATTAGCAATAGTGGTCTTAGTTAAGAGTGTTAAAATTACTATTAGCTCTTTAACAAACCTATCCAAAAATCTTAATCTATCAGAATTTGTAATAGCAACTATTTTTATGGGAACAGCAACTTCCTTACCAGAATTTTTTATAGGAATTACCTCCGCCATAAGAAATATCCCTCAATTATCTCTTGGAAATGTAATTGGAGCAAGTTTATTAGATCTAACAATAGTACTTGCCATACCCATATTATTGGCAAAAAAAATAAATCCCCATTCAGAAACAGAAAAAAAAGATACAAAATTAATGTTTTTATTACTCTTCCTTCCATTAATTCTAATTTTAGATAGAACCTTTTCAAGAATAGATGGTTTAATATTATTAATAGCATTTTTTCTATACACCAAACATTTATTAAAACAAAAAAGACTAGAGAAATTAGCAAAAAAACTCATACCTAGAGAATTAATTAAAAATTTATTGAAATTCTTTGTAGGAGTTTCTTTGCTTTTATTAAGCTCAAATTTTGTAGTTAAATATGCAGACCTTATAGCCCAAGAACTAGTTCTATCCCCGGTATTAATCGGCTTAATAATAGTCTCTGTGGGAACTACATTGCCTGAATTAACCTTTGGAATAGAAGCAGCAATTAAAAAACATCCAGGAATGGCTGTTGGAAATATTGTAGGTAGTGTAGTGGCAAATATGATTCTAGTCATAGGAACTACCTCTATAATAAGACCAATCTTCCCATCTATAACTCCTTTAATACCAGCATTTGCTTTTTTAATTTTAACAGCCCTAATATTTTATTATTTTATAAAAAATAATAAGGCTTTAACAAAAAAACATGCCTTAATCTTATCTTCAATTTATATATTATTTTTAATTTCAGAATTAATATTAAAATGAGCCAACCATATCAGCAATCAATAGAATCTTTGTATAAATCCGTAAATACATCTATCCATGGATTAACAAGTAAAGCAGTAAGTAAAAAATTAGAAAAATTTGGAAAGAATGAAATAAAAAAAATAACTCATTTCTCAAAACTTAAAATTTTCTTAAGGCAATTTACAGATCCCTTAGTTATTATCTTGATAATAGCAGTTATATTATCTTTATTAATACCAATTGTAAAAAACAGTGGAAGTTTAGAAATAAAAGAAACTTACGATGCTATCTTTATTGGAATTATTTTATTATTAAACGCTTTTTTAGGTTTCGCCCAGGAATACAAAGCTGAAAAATCCGTTGAACTATTAAAAAAACTATCTGTTCCTAAATCAACAGTTTATAGAAATAATAAATTAATAAGAATAGATTCCTCAGAACTAGTTCCAGGAGATATAATATTATTTAGCGCAGGAGACAGAATAACAGCAGATGCAAGAATCATAGAATCTACTAACTTAAGATTGGATGAATCAGCATTAACTGGAGAATCAAGACCCGTAACAAAGAACTCGGGGATAATAAAAAATAAAGTTGGTTTAGCAGAGCAGTATAATATTCTTTTTTCAGGAACTACCATAGTAAACGGCTCAGCAAAAGCTTTAGTTGTAGCAACAGGAATGGAAACAGAAATAGGAAAAATAGCTACTTTAGTTCAATCAGTTGAAGAAGTTCGTACTCCTTTACAAAAACGTCTAACCCATTTAGGAAAATGGTTAGGGATAATTGTTATCACAATAGCATTTATTATTGTTCTTGCAGGATTATTCAATAACCTTCCTCTAGCAGAATTAATCTTAATAGGGGTTAGTTTGGCAGTTTCAGCAATACCCGAAGGTCTTCCAGCCGTAATTACAGTTACGTTAGCTTTAAGCGTAAACGCCATGATAAAAAGAAAAGCCCTAATAAAGCAATTAAAAGCAATTGAAACCTTAGGGAATATCTCAGTGATCTGCACAGACAAAACAGGAACTTTAACAAAAAATGAAATGACTGTTTCTGAGTTATTTGTTAACAATAAAACCTTCCAAGTTACAGGTTCTGGATTTTCAACAAAAGGAGATTTTTATCATAATAATAAAAAAATCTCTCCAAAAGAATTAAAGTTATTATTAGAGATTAGTGCTAATTGTAATAACGCATCTTTGCCAAATATAGGAGACCCAACAGAGCTAGCATTATTAGTCTCCGCAGCAAAAGCAAACATAAAAAATTCATTAAAAAGAATAAAAGAAATTCCTTTTGATTCTGTTAAGAAATATATGATAACAACCCATGAAGTAAATAATAAAAAAATAGATTACATTAAAGGCGCACCAGAAAAATTACTCACAATTTGCAAATATATTAACATTAATAATAAAATAATAAAATTAACCTCCTCTCAAAAAAAATTAATTCTAGATAAAAATAAAAAAATGGCTGAAAACGCTTTAAGAGTTCTAGCCATGGCTTACAAAATCGGCTCTAAAACAATCTTTGTAGGTCTTCAAGGTATGATAGACAAACCAAGAAAAGAAGTAAAAAATGCAATACAGCTTTGTAAAAAAGCAGGAATAAGAGTTATAATGATAACCGGAGATCAAAAACTAACAGCAGAAGCAATAGCAAAAAACATTGGCATTAAAGGTGCTGCAATAGAAGGCAAAGATTTGGATAGATTATCTGATAAAGAGCTTAAAGACACTTTAAAAAATATTAATATTTTTGCAAGAACAAACCCAGAGCATAAAGTTAGAATTCTAAATATTTTACAAAAAGAAAAAGAAGTTGTAGCCATGACAGGGGATGGAATTAACGACGCTCCAGCATTAAAGAAAGCAGACGTTGGAGTAGCTATGGCAATTAAAGGAACAGACATAGCAAGAGACGCTTCTGATATGGTTTTAATGGACGATAATTTCAACTCAATAGTCCAGGCAATCTCCCATGGAAGAACCGTTTATGATAATATCAAAAAATTCATAAAATATGAGTTGTCTGTTAATTTTTCAGAATTGTTTTTAATATTAACAGCAATATTAATAAAACTTCCTTTGCCACTGCTACCACTACAAATTCTGTGGATCAACTTGGCAACAAATGGACTGCCAGCTCTAGCTTTAAGTGTAGAAAAACAAGAAAAGAACGTGATGGAGAGAAAACCAAGAAACCCAGAAGAAAGCATTTTTAAAGATATGAAACTATATTTATTCTTCGGAACTTTATTTCTTTTTCTAGCATCTTTATTTATATTTACAACAACCTTAGATAATTTAGACAAAGCAAGAACTATGGCGTTAAGTGTAAGTGTCTGTTACCAATTATTATTTGTTTTTGCATGCAGGTCTAATGAAAGTTTATTTAAAATAGGTATTCTTTCAAATAAAAAATTAATTTATGCAGTTTTAATAACGTTTTTAGCTCATTTAGCAATCCTATACACAAAACTAAACACAGTTTTTAATGTAACCCCATTAACAATTAATGATTGGATTAAAGTTTTAATACTCGCCTCTTCAGGATTAGTTATATTTGAAATAAGCAAGTTACTTAAGCCTATTCTTCGTCATCAAAGTCTTCTAAAGTAGCTTTAAGTTCCCCTAATTTTCTTATTCTTAAATATTCTCTAGCTAATATATAGAATAATAATCCTAAAGATTTCTTACCTTTATTATTGCAAGGAATTATTAAATCAACATCATTTGCTGTATTATTTGTATCGCAACATGCAATTATAGGAATTCCCATTTTATTAGCATCCCTTACAATATTTCTGTCAGGCCAAGGATCTACAACCAATATTAGTTTAACATTATCAGTAAAACTCTTGCTATCCGGATTTATTAACATCCCAGGACTATATCTACCTATTAATGCTTTAATTCCAGTCACTTTAGAAAATAACTCAGCAGCTTTCCATCCATTCTCTCTTCTACAAGCTACTAGGATTTCTTCAGGAGCGTATCTAGCCATAAATTCTGCAGCTATCCCAATCCTATTATTTATCTCCTGAACATTCAATACAGCTAATCCATCAGGCCTTATTTTATAGATAAACGGAGCCATATATTCAGTTCTAAACTTAGTACCTATATGTAACCCTGCTTTTAGATAATTTTCAAGCGGAACTAAAAATTGTTCTTCTTCTGCCATGTAATTTTAAACTAAAATAACTGTTTATAAATCTTATTATTTACTTTTTTATTCTCTGGAGTATAATTTAATTTTTTAGATAAGTTCATTCCACTCACAGAAAATTTACAATATTTTAAAACTGAAAGGAATTTCTTCTTTTTTTAACAAAAAGAAAACTATATAAATAAGAAAATTCTTATTTTTCTTATTATGAAATTCCAAACAGCCAAGATAACGGAAAGAGGAACTGTTACAATACCAGAACAATTTAGGAAGAAATATGGATTTATAACTGGAGATAGAGTAATTTTTATTGGTGAAACCTCTGGTTTATTCTTGAAATCTGCCAGAAATGTTGACTTTAAAGAGTTGGATAGAATACTTGAAAAAACAAAAAAAATAAAGCCCAGACACAATCTAACTGCTGAACAAATGGATGAATTAAATGAAAGGCTTTTTAGATGAGATTTATTGATTCTAACATCTTAGCATATGCATTTTATGAAAATGAAAATAGGGAGAGGTGCATAAATATTGTGAAAGAAGGGGGAATTATTGATAGCTTATGTTTAATTGAAGCTTTTAATATTATAGAGAATGAAACAAGGAAGAGAGATATTGCTGTTGAAGCTATAAAATCATTGATGAAAATAAATTTAGAGATTGTGAATGTTGACAGTAATGTTGTCTTTGAAGCTTTGAAAAAAGCAGAAAAATACAAGAAACTAAAATTCTTAGATTTAATTCATTATATTATTGCCTTGAATTATGAATGTAAAGAGATTCTAAGTTATGACAAAGATTTTAATGATCTTGAAATTAAAAAAACAGAACCTTGATGTTTTTTATTTGAGATAATTTTATATAA
>JAHJRB010000039.1 GCA_018831025.1 Nanobdellota archaeon
CCATCAACTCTAACCTCTAATTTTCTTATATCCACTTCATCAACCACATCAAAGTATTTCTTTGCTTCACTAGCTATTTTCTTGCTTCCATTCCCCCCTAAACTAATTAATGCGAATTTCATCTTAATGGATCAATTAGAAAATTCCCCTTTCTTAAACCTTCCCTTCCTATTAACATTTTATATTTCATCTTACTTCTATCAGATAAATTTATTAAAACTTTTAAAGTTACATTATTAATCCTTATCTCTTCTTCAACAACAGGTCTTTTAGTTCTGCCAGCTGCACTTCTAAAACTCCCTTCAGCAATTATAGGTCCTAATTTTAATTTTTTTGCTAGTTTTTTATCAATACTGCATCTTCTAGCACCTGAATCAATCCTTGCAATTACTTTCTTCCCTTTTATTTCAACCTCTTCTGTAAGACCTATGATGTCTCGCTTTACCATCTTAACTAAAACTACTTTTATTTGTTTTTAAATTTTTCTACATAAGTTTTATAAACTATAAAATAGAAAATACATTCTATGAACCCTCAGGAGCATAAATACTTTAAATTGATATTTTTTATTGCAGTGGCTTACTTAATTTTCTTATTAATAAAACCCTTTATTTCCATAGTTTTAGGCAGTGTAGTCTTAAGCTATGCATTTTATCCAGTCTATAAAAGAATAAATACCAAAGTTAAAAACGAACATTTGTGCTCTGCTTTAACCACAATCATCATATTTTTAATTATTTTATTACCTTTAATCTTTGTTTTGAATGTCCTAACAGTAGAATCAATTTCTGCTTATCAAACAATAAAATCCCAGGACTTTTCTAAATTTACCACAACACTTTTGGATGAAAAATTCTCAACTTACATACAGGAGATTATTAATCGTGTTTTATTATTTTTTGTAGAGGTCTCTTCTAAACTGGTTTTAAGCATACCTTCTATAGCTTTAAACTTCTTTTTATTATTCTTTTTAATCTATTATTTATTAAAAGATGGAAAAATAATCGCAGAAAATTTAAAAGCCTACTTACCTTTTTCAAATAAGCAGGAAATATATACAAGATTTGATAAGTTAACCAGAGCATTAATCTACGGAACAATACTAATTGCAATTATCCAAGGCATAGCCGGAGGCTTAGGATTTTTAATCTTTAAAATCCCCTCAGCAATATTATGGGGCTTTGCTATGGGAGTAGCTTCCTTTATTCCTTTAGTTGGCACAGCAATAATTTGGTTACCTGCTGGAATTTTTAAATTAATACAAGGAGATTTAGTTTCAGGAATTGGAATTATTCTATTTGGTGCTCTAATCGTAGGTTCTATAGATAACTTAGTTAGACCTTACTTAGTAAGTGCAAAAGCCAAAGTTCATCCAGCAGTTGTTTTATTAGGTGTTTTAGGCGGATTAAAATTATTTGGCTTTACAGGAATTATAATTGGACCTTTATTTCTAGCACTTGCTTTAGAATTTATTAGAGTTAAAACAACCTAACTTTATTGAATTAAAGCTTCAAAATAGAAAGGTTTAAAAATGATACTCTGTATCATTAATTTACTATGATAGAAATAAATACTAAGATAAAAAAATGGGGAAATTCATTAGCTACAGTAATACCAAAGGATATCGCAGAAAAAGCAAATCTTAAGGTTGGAAGAAATATTAAGCTATTGATACCTTTAAAAAAAGCTAACCTAGAAAAAAGATTCGGCAGATTGAAGAATTGGAAAAAATCAACAGAGCAAATTATGAGAGAAATTGACGAAGGATGGTAACTTACTTCTTTGATACTTATGCTTTAGTAGAGATTGAAAAAGGTAGTAAGAATTATGAACCTTATAAAAAAGCTGATGTTATAACAACTAAATTGAATATTATGGAATTTTATTTTTCTCTTCTTACAGATTTAAAAGAAGATATCGCTGAAGAAGGCTTTGAATATTATTCAGAATTTTGCATAGGCATTCCAGATGATATTCTGAAAGAAGCCGTACAATTTAAATTAGAAATAACTAAAAAATTAAGAAAAAAAGATGGCAGACCAAGTTATGTTGACTGTATTGGTTATGTTCTTTCAAAAAAACTTGGAATTAAATTTCTAACAGGAGATAAATTATTTGAAAATTTAGATAATGTTGAATATGTAAAATAATACTTTTTTACTTAAAAATCAAATCTTTATTGTCTTTTTTCTAAAAAGAGTCTAAAAATTTCCCTTAAAACAACCTAGGTGTTACAAATACTTCTACTGCCGCTGCAACTACTAACATTAAAATTGCAATTACAATTAAATCTATAGAATCCATTACTATTTTTTTAAACTTATCTGTTCCAAAGTCATGTCTTATAACAGCAACAGAAATAATCCCTCCTGCTAATCCTGCTACAAAATAAGCAGCTATCTCCGGAATACCATGAACCATGTATCTTAGTACACTAGTAGAACCAATATGGAAATAACCAGTCATCTTTCCAAGACCTGCAGCTTCAGAATAAACACTTATATTGTTTCTAAAAAAAGTTCCAATTGCTGCAGCAATCACACTAGCATTCCAGGTTAAAATGAAAATTGCTCCTGCACCAAATAAAAATGCAAAAAGTATACAGAAGATCATCACTTTAATATTATTTGAAAATATCTGCATTAAAAAATCCCCGCCTGTACTTAATCCTACTATAGCATTAGAGTTAATAGCTCTTATAGTTTCTAATTGAACATTAAACATATTAGTTACAATACTTTCCGGTAAAACACTAAACCATACAGTAAAACTTGCTAAATACCCTAAAAACAGAAACACAAAAACCATTACAGCCTTTCCATGCTCTTTTAACAAAAAAGTCTCGCTCTGACTTGTGCTGTCTTTTTCTTCTTCTATCCTAATCACACTATAAACAAGCGGCACACTGGCAATAACAGTTAAAAACACCATAACCAAGCTTGCATAGTCTTTAAAGATCCATAAGCTTAGAAAAGTAGCAATCGAAGCATATATCGCACCAATTATAAACATCTCAAACGGATGCCCTTCAGCTTTACTAGGATTTATTAGACTTTCAATAACCACTTTATTTTTTATTTAACTAAACTTGTATATATATTTTACCTTAAATTTAAATACCCTAAATTTTCTTTATTTCCTATGGAAAAGATAGAAATAATGTCTCCGGCAGGAACATTCGAATCTTTAAACGCTGCAATTAAAGCAGGAGCTGATTCAGTCTACTTCGGAGTAGATGAATTAAATATGAGAGCTAGGTCTGCTAACTTTACATTAAAAGACCTTCCAGAAATTGTTAAAATTTGTAAAAAAAACAACATAAAAACTTATTTAACAGTAAACACAGTAATTTATGATTCTGATTTTCCTTTAATGAAAAAAATTTTAGATGAAGCTAAAAACTCTGGAATTACAGCAATTATCGCTTCCGATATAGCTGTCATGCAATACTGCAAAAAACTTAATTTAAGGGTTCATAGTTCAACCCAATTAAACATTTCCAACATAGAAGCAGTTAAATTTTACGCCCAATTTGTAGATGTAGTAGTTTTAGCAAGAGAATTAACTTTATCTCAAATAGAGAATATTTGTAAAGAAATAAAAAAACAAAATATCTTAGGACCTTCTGGAGATTTAATACAAGTAGAGTTATTTTGTCACGGAGCTTTATGTGTTTCAATCTCCGGAAAATGCTATATGTCTTTAGCAGTTTATAACTCTTCAGCTAATCGCGGTGCCTGTTTGCAAAACTGCAGAAGGACTTATAGAGTTATTGATGAAGAAACAGGTGATGAATTAAAAATAGATAACAAATATGTTATGTCTCCTAAAGATTTATGCACAATAAAATTTTTAGACCAATTAATAAAAGCAGGAGTTACTATTTTCAAGATAGAAGGACGCGCCAGACCTCCAGAATATGTTTACACAGTAGCCAAAGTCTATAAAGAAGCGGTTAATACAATAAACAACAATCAATTTACAGAAGAAAAAATAAATTCCTGGTTAAAACAATTAGAAACAGTTTACAACAGAGGTTTCTGGCACGGGGGTTATTACTTAGGAGCTAAATTAGGAGAGTGGGCCGGCATCTATGGCTCTAAAGCAACTAAAGAAAAAGAATTTGTAGGAACAGTTAAAAACTATTTTGTAAAAAATAAAGTTGCAGAGATTTATATCAACACAGGAAAAATAAAAGTTAATGATACTTTATTAATAACTGGTCCAACTACCGGTCTTTTAGAAATGAATTTAAAAAATATTGTAAAAGATAATAAAACAATTAAACAAGCAAAGAAACTAGATACAATTACTATTGAAGTTCCAGAACGTGTTAGAATTAAAGATAAGGTTTACTTATGGAGAGATAGAAAATGAAAGTCTCAATTGTTAAATGCTACAACTACGAACAATCAGAAGTAGATGAAGCTGTAAAAAAATCTTTAGAATTAATTAATTATAAAATTCCTAAAAATAAAAAAATATTACTTAAACCAAATTTATTAGGATTTTTCCAAGAAGGTTCTCAAATAGCAATAACAACAAACATAGCTGTAATAAAAGCTGTAATAAAATTATTCAAAGGGAATAAACTTTACTTGGGAGATTCTTCAGGTCAAGGAGACACAAATAAAACAATTAAAAGTTTAGAATTAGATACATTAAAAGACATTGAAATAGTTAACTTTGACAAGGCTCCTAAAATTTTAGTTGATTTTAAAGGAAAATATCTAAAAAAAGAATATATTCCTAAAATTCTAAAAGAAGTAGATTTAATTATTAATTTACCAAAACTTAAAACCCACTCTGTTACTAAATATACTGGAGCAATAAAAAACTTCTACGGAATCTTGCCTGGTGGAAAAAAGTGGGAACTTCATCATACAGTAGGAAACGACCCAGAGTTTAGTAAAATGCTTTTAGAGATTTTCAAAACAATTAAACCTAATTTAAGCATAATGGACGGAATCATTGGAATGGAAGGAGATGGTCCAAGTATGGGAAGATCTAAAAATTCTAATGTTATATTAGCCAGTAAAGATTCTTTATCTTTAGATTATATAGCTAGCAAACTTATGGGCTTTAACCCTTTAGAGATTCCTCAAATTAACTTAGCTTATAAAGAAAATTTAAATTCAGAAATTACAGTTTTAGGAGAAAAAAGTCTTTCTTTATCTTACCTAAAACCTTCCACAACAACTCAAGGTTTAGTTAAATATTTGCCTTTGTTTATAAGAAAAAAAATATTTGATAATAAAAAATTAGCAGTTATTCCGGAAAAATGCAGGAAATGTGGATTATGTGCTAAAGTTTGTCCAGTCAATGCAATTTCTTACCACCCTTATCCAGTATGGGACTTTAAAAAATGTATTAGGTGTCATTGCTGCATGGAAACCTGCCCTTATCACGCTATCCATCTAAAAGAAAATCCTTTTTTTAAAACAGCATTTAAAATATTTAGAAAAATAAAAAATTTTAGGAAACAGTAAAACTATTTATAAAAATTAAAATAATTTTCCAACATCCACTGCTTCTTCAGCTCCTTGCTGTGCCTCAAACATATCTCTTTTCTCAAAACCAAAAATTCCTGCTATAATATTGGTAGGGAATCTTCTAATCTTTAGATTTAATTCTTTAACTGCACCATTGTAGATATCTCTCTCTGTTTTTATCCTGTTTTCTGTCCCGGCAAGTTCATCTTGAAGCGACAAGAAATTTTCATTTGCTTTTAGATTAGGATAATTTTCTGCTACAGCAAATAATGTTTTTAATGTCGAAGAAAGTTGATTGTCTGCTGCCTGCAATTCTGTTGGTGTTTTTGCATTCATCATGCTTGCTCTAGCTTTGGTAACTTCTATAAATATAGTTTCTTCATGAGCTGCGTATCGTTTAACAGTCTCAACTAAATTAGGCACTAAATCTGCCCTTCTTTGATATGCAGTTCCAACATTAGCCCATTTTTCATTTACAGTTTCATCAGCCTTAACTAATCCATTATAAGACCCCATTACCCATAAAATTAATAAAACCGCAACGATTCCTATAGACATTAATGTAATCTGCTTTCCACTTAATTTTTTCATTCTTTAACCTCCTTGTTTATTTTTGCTAATTTTTCTAATTCTCCGGCATCCGCCCACATTCCGCCGCATTTTTTACATACATCAATAATTACATCTTTTTTAGCTATTTTTTTCATGTTTATATTGCATCGTGGACATAATAAACTTTTTTCTTTTATTTTTTTATGTAGATTAAACATTTTTACCTCCTTACCATGATCCTCCAGAAGCTCCACCTCCACCAAATCCTCC
>JAHJRB010000040.1 GCA_018831025.1 Nanobdellota archaeon
AAAAAAGCATTGGCAAAACAATTAAGCGGTTTGAGGGTAACAGAAGAATTAGTCCAAACTGCTATTAAAAAATTAAATTTACTTCATCAGCCAACAGAATGGTCTGAATCAGATTTATTAAGTTTAGCAACTTTCTTAAGAAAAGCAACAAAACCAATGATTATAGCAGCTAACAAAATAGACGTCCCTGGTGCTAGACTTAACTTAGAAAAAGTAAAAAAAACATTTCCAGATTATACTATTTTGCCTTGCTCCGCAGAATCAGAGCTTGCTTTAAGAGAAGCAGCTAAAAATAATTTAATCAAATATATCCCAGGCAATAATAATTTTGAAATTTTAAACCAAGAAAAACTTAGTGAAAAACAATCTGCAGCTTTAAAATTTATAAAAATAAATGTATTAAAAGAATTTGATTCAACAGGAGTTCAACCAATCTTAGATTATATTGTATTTGATATTTTAAAATATATAGCAGTTTTCCCAGGGGGATTAAATAACCTTGTTGATAAATCCGGTAATTGTTTGCCTGATTGCTTTTTAATGGAAAAAGATAGCACAGCATTGGATTTTGCATTTAGAGTACACCAAGATATAGGAAATAATTTTGTTAAGGCAATAGATGTAAAAACAAAAAATGCCATTGGAAGAGACCACAAATTAAAACACAGAGATGTGATAGAAATTAAGACGAAGAATTAAACCAAGGTCTATCCGGCACTAACCATTCTTTATAATTATCATTAAATTCATATAATTTTTTATTAAATCTATCAATTCCATTCAAATTTATTTTAATACTAAATAATTTACTAATCAAATATAATTTATTAAGAGATATGCCACAACTTTTATTTTTCCAATTATTGTAGGTTTTTTTACAAATATTTAATTTATTACAGATCTCTCTTTTAGAATACCCTTTCATCTTAGAAAAAATATCTCTATGTGTCCTTTCAGATAGTTTTACCTTTGCATCTTCTATTCTATATACAATCTTTGGAAAATTGCTTTGATTATTTGTTTTTTTGACTATTTTTGCCATTTCTAAAATACATAAATACTTGAAAGTAGTACTATGGGCAACTTTTAATTTTCTTGCCTAGTTCTGTTAATTGGTATATTCTTCCTGTTTTTTCTTCTGGATTAATAATTTTTATAAGACCTAGTTGCTTTAATTCAGCTAAAGCTCTTGATACTGAGTTAAAATAGGTATTCGACTGTTTACCATATATGTTAATCACTAATTCAGAAGGCATTAAGGGCTTATCTATCGCTTTAAAGATTCTTAGCCTGTTCTTTCCTCTCTTAATTTTCCCAACTAATATTAAGATATTATTCATAGTAATCTATATGTAACTTATTACATAAATAGTTTTACAATTAATTTTAAGAGAATTTAAGATAGTTTCGCAATAAATTTATAGTAGAAAAAAAATTCAACAATTATTATAAACCCTTATTACTTTTTTCTTATTTATGCAATGTTTAAAATGTTTCAAAGAAATAAAAGATGATAGGATTTATTGTGATGAGTGTTTAGAAAAATAAATTAATTATCTATTTTCCTCTAAAAAATTTAAACAGGATGATTTTTATATTCACTCCAGTCACCTATACATTCATTGCAGTGCCAGTCATTTAATTCTACATTAACCATTGTCTCTACTTCATCACTGGTTTTCCCGCATTTTGCACATTTTATTATTTTCTCTGAAAATGTAGTTTCTTCTTCTGTATTCCACCAACCTGTTAGGTTTGGTCTTGTTTCTCCTAGGACTACACTCATAGCCTTTGCTTCGTTACGATAGTAAGCATTTACTATGTTTTCTTCACTGCCTCCTGCTTTTTTCATATTCTCTGCACATTTTTCCATGTATGCATCTATTCTTATTTTTTCAGTTTTTATTAATTTCATTTTAGAATAGTTTTTTCTAACATTTTTTAGCACCTCCATGCTGATTTTCTTTAGAGGTATACCATAGCGGAGAAGTCATGAAATTGAACCTTTTTAGGAAAAACGTTCACGAAAAAAGGGACTATTCAATGAATCTTTAAAGCGTGCCTTAAAAAAGAAAATTAGATATTGGAGAGGGTAAATAATAATGTTAGCAACTTCTAATGGATTTCAATGGGAAGGAGATATTGGCATTTCCTATAATATTGTTAAGAAGAAAGAATGAATATTGAAAGACTGAGAGTAGGTAGAAATATAGCTGATTTAGACTAGAAAAAGGCAGATTTAATCTTGTCAGTAATTCTATTGATTATTTATAAATAACTTGTCAAAAATATAATCTCAAAAATAGTCAATTTTGTCAATAAATTATATTTTATTTATAAACAGATTGTCAAAAATAGAAAGATTTAAATACTATTTATCCATTTAAATCCATATGAGTGTATTTGATATAAGCCAATTAACTGAACAGAATTCATGGTGGGTCAATAAGTTTGATATTACCAAGGATTTTAAAATTAGCCAGTTTAATAAATTAGAATATAGATGGGATCCTAATTTAAGGCACTATATTAATCTAGATAATGATGTTATTTACACAATAAGAGGACCCAGACAGGTTGGAAAAACTACCTTAATTAAACTTATAATTAAAGATTTAATATTTGAAGGAACAAAACCTGAAAATATTTTCTTTTGGACTTGTGAAAGTAATAATTCCAAAGAACTTAATCAGATAATCCAAACTTATTTAGATTGGAGAATTAATTCAAATGAAGAAAGAAAATACATCTTCCTAGATGAAATTTGTGCTGTAAAGGAATGGTTTAAAGAAATAATTCATTTTGCTAATAAGGGAAGTTTTGTTAATTGTTCCATCGTTTTAACTGGCTCACATTCTATGGACTTAAAACATTCCACCGAACTAATGCCAGGAAGAAGGGGTGGAGATGAAAATAACCCATTAGATAAAATTTTACTTCCTATGAAATTTTCTGAGTTTGTAACTTTGTTATGGCCAGAATTTAAGAGAATTATGTTTGATTTAGAGATTGTAAAAACATCAGATAGACAAAGAAAAATATTTGATTTACTAAACGGAAAGATTGATAAGACTCTTCAAGATTTATTAATACATAAGAAAAAATTAGATTCATTGTTTGAATTATATCTTTTAACTGGAGGGATTCCTGCAGTGATTAACGAGTTTAAATCTAAAGACAATATTTCTACAAGATTGTTTAATGTTTATCTGCAAGCAATGGTAGGGGATTTACGTAGATATGGTTACAAAGATCATTATTTTAAACAAATTATGAGAGAGATATTTAATTCACTTTCTAATCCAATAAGTTGGAATAGCTTTACTAAAACAACAGAAATAAAATCCCATAACACAGTTCAGGATTACATAACAGCATTAGAAGAATTATTTATTGCAAATTTATCTTATAGGTGTTCAATACACGATAGAAGAATTCATTCATTTATGAAAAAAGTGTATGTTCAAGACCCTTTCATATTTCATGCATTACACGGATGGGCTAATGGAAAAAAAGATTATTTTGCTAATGCTAAAGCAAATACATTAAATTTAGAGATTAAAAGTAAATTAGTGGAGAGTGTCGTTTACAATCATCTTTGTAGATTTGCTTTTGGTTTAAATCCTCGGGATATGTTTGACCCAAAAGATAATATATGTTATTATGAAGACAAAAATAAAAAGGAAATTGATTTTGTTATTTTATTTGATGAAGATTATTATCCTTTTGAAGTTAAGTATCAAGCAAGTATATCCAATTCAGACTTTTTTGCTTTTAAGTCATTTAGGAAAGGTGTATTAGTTACAAAAGATGATTTAGGAATTTACAGAAGCTATGTTAAGATTCCGGTTTCAATGTTATTATTATTGATATAGGTGATTTGAATGAAGGAAATAGAGAAGGAAATAAAAAAATTCAAAAAAGATGTAAGTGAAGATTATGTAAAAAATAGGATTGTAGATAAAATCACAAAATCTTATGCTGTAAATAACACCGATGGTTCTTTTATTCAAATACCTATTAAAATAAAAATAGAAAGAGAATGGTTTGAAGAAGAAAATTATTTTAATGGATTTGGATTTTTAGGAGAAAATATCGCTATGAGGGAAACTAATTTCCTAATTAAGAAAATATTAGAATTAAAATCTCCTATAAAATGTAAAAATAAAAAAGAAATTAAAAGAAAAATTTACAGTTTTTTAAAAGATGACATAATTACTGGGTCTGGAGAAGAAGATTTGCTTATAAGGTTCATAAAGACCTTGGTGATAAATTCATCCGAGCTATAGATGTTAGGAAAAAATTGCCCGTTGGAAGAGACAATATTTTAAAAAATAGAGACGTAATAGAAATTGTAGCAGACAGATAATTAAACCTCAATGCCAAACCATCTTCTCACTAAAAACCCGATACTAAATGTTATTAAAGCAACAGTTAAAGATATAATGGTCATTTCTAAAAATCTTCTCCAGAATTTTAAATTCTTTGCAGTTGTTATATAAAATGTATAACCTGCTATAATTAAAATAGCAATGGTTAAAGTTGAAGCTAAAGCAAGATATAAAGTATGTAAAAAAACATAGGGCGCAATTAATAACAACACTGTGATTACATAAGCAATTCCCGTGTATAATGCAGATTTAAGTGGATTTTTCTCTCCCCCTTCCTTACTGGATAAATAGCCCGAAGCAGCCATAGATAAGCTAGCAGCTATCCCAATAATAAAACCACTAATTGCAACTATATGGGCATTTTGTAATGCAAAAGTTAATCCAGCTAAAGCTCCTGTTAGTTCTACTAAAGCATCATTAAGTCCCAAGACAATACTTCCAGCATATTCTATCTTCTCTTCTTTAATTAAATTCAATAATCTTCTCTCATGGACCCGTTCATCCTTAATAATAGAATTAATTTTGTATTTATTTTTCAGACCGTTATAAATTTTAACAGCCATATTCTCGCCGTTTTCCATAAACTTCAAGGTAAAACTAAGCCCAAATACCGTAGCTAAAAAAATATACCAATAAACTCTAAGAAAATTAGCTTTCACATCTTTTTTGCTTAGCCTCTTCCAAAAATTATAATGCTTTAACTCATCATCAGCAATTTTTTTAAGAATTTTTTTATTATATCCCTCTTTTATTTTTTTACTTAAATAAGAATAAATCTTATACTCTGTAATTTCATTCTTCTGTGCTTTTAAAATTAAATCCTCCACCATATCTTTCCAAATAACTTTTCTAATATATAAATATTAGGAAAAATATTTAAACAACCTAAGTTTTTACTATATTATGCATTTAAATTTAGAAAAAAAACCCTTGGGGAGTCCTAAAATTATAGTTGGTTTTCCTGGTTTTGGATTAGTAGGAACAATAGCAACTAAATTTCTATTAGAGCATCTTGAAGTAGAACACATTGGCTGTATAGAATCCGACCGTTTATTACCTTTAGCAGCCATCCATAAAACAAAATTAATAGGACCTTTAGATTTTTTTTATAATAAAAAATATAACTTAGTAATAGTCCAAACCTTATCTGAAATAACCGGTTTTGAATGGAAAATAAGCGAAATGATTCAGGATTTAGCTGAAGGTGTTAAAGCTAAAGAAGTTATCATCTTAGAAGGTATTCCAACTACAAAAAAGAAAAAAGACTATGAAATTTATTATTATTCTGAAAACAAAAATTTTGAAAAATTGGGGATAAAACCCATACAGGAAGGAGTCATGATGGGAGCAACCGCAACTTTATTGCTTCGCTGTAAATCCGTTCCTATCTCAGCCTTATTAGCAGAAGGTCACAGCAATATGCCGGACTCTGAAGCAGCTGCTAGAGTTATTAAGGTTCTAGACCAATATATTGGAATGCAATTAGATTACAAACCATTGTTAGAAGCAGCTAAAAAATTTGAAAGTATGCTAAAAGGTTTAATGTCAAAAATG
>JAHJRB010000041.1 GCA_018831025.1 Nanobdellota archaeon
AACTGAAGAAGTTTTGTAAGTGGTGTAGAAAGCATACATTACATAAAGAATTGAAGAAGTAAAAATAAGGGCGCGTCCGTTAATTGGTAAACGGTCGGCCTCCAAAGCCGATCCTGCAGGTTCGAGTCCTGCCGCGCCTGCACGATAAATTAACCGCTGTTTTGCGGTTAATTTATTTAAGAGTTTAAGGACAAATAGTAAATATTAGAACTGAGATTGAATTCAGGTGGATGCGATATTGACACAATTTATATAAATGCTATATTAATTAGTAACGAAAGAAAGAAAGAATTTTTTATAACAGATAATATATGTTCTTTTTAATTAAAATATAGGGAGGACTAGAAATGGAAGAAGATCAGAAGATTTTTCAGATATCAACAGATATTTCTTTGCGCCGAGAGGATTTTGGTGGCTTAGTGTTTATACCGATTACAGGCGAAATTCTTCAGCTTAATCATACGGGATATGACCTATTGAAGCATGCAAAGAATATGGATAATTTTCAGGCTAATTCCGAAGATTCCATTTTTTGGCAAGAGTTGGAAAGGATAGGCGTGATAAGGGAGGTGATTTCTCATGGTAGGCATTAATTATTTGAGCGCTCCTGTATTTGTTTGGTGGGATGTAACTTATGCTTGTAACTTGCGATGTCGCCAGTGCTATTCTGGTTCTGGGAAACCGCATCCTAACGAACTTGATACAAAAGAAGCGAAAAGCCTTATTCGTGAACTTGCTGAAATGAAAGTTTTCTACATCTATTTTTTAGGCGGCGAGCCACTAATGAGAAAAGATATTTTTGAACTAGCTGAATATGCTCGTGAGCATGGGATAGCCACTATGATGAGTACTAATGGTTGGTTTGTAACCTCAGAAGTAGCAAGTCGATTAGAGAAGGTAGGGTTTATGCATCTTCGAGTCAGTTTGGATGGAGCTACGGCCAAAACCCATGATTCTATTCGAGGTATGAAAGGGTCTTTTAATAGAGCTATCAGAGCCATACAGCTTTTGAAAGAAACCAGCATACCAAGGATAGGTATTTCTCCTACTGTTTTATCTGAAAATGTTGATGAGATGTCTGCTTTAATAAAATTAGGCCTCGAGCTCAAAGTAGACGAAATGCAGCTTGTCCAACTCTGTGCCAGAGGGCGAGGCGCTCAGGCACAGCCGGCCAGCATTGACCAATTAATAAAACTAAGAGATGTATTCACGGAATATAAGAGTAAACTAGCCGGGGTGCTCAACCTTACGGCAACAGAAGGAATCTCGTTAGAAGAATCATTGGATACTAAGAATAATTCTTCTTTACCTGATTTCTGGGGTTGTCCTGCTGGGCGAACCTGTTTGTCTATTGAAGCCGAGGGAACTATTCAGCCTTGCATTCTTTACAAGACATCGGCTGGCAATGTCCGTGAAAGAAGTATTACCGAGATATGGGAAGAAAGTCTGTTGTTTAAAAAGATGAGAACTCCTGACGAGGAATGTTTAGATTGTCGCTATGTAAGGGTTTGTTCAGGAGAATGTCCGATAGATAGTTGCGTTGATTATTTTTTTCGACGTCGGTTTACAGAATGCTTACAGAGGAAAGGAGGTGAGACTTATGCAGATAGAAAGGAGAACAGCAATGACCGGCCGAAATGATTTTAAGATTCGTCCTGAAGTACGTAATTTTGCGCCAAAAGCAGCTTCGCCATGTTTACAGGAAGCAAGACAACATGTCAAAGATAGTTCTGTAATGGCATGGAAGGGGAATTGTGGTTGCACTTGTCTGTGCCCAACCCCGCCGAAGTTGAAATAAAAAACGGTCACAGGGATGAAAAATTCGAAGGGGTGCTATTAATTCAAAAGCACCCCTTTCTTTTTTAAAATTATATATTAATGATAAAACAACAAAAAACTAAAATCTTATTTAAAACATCAAAGATTTATCAATCTAAAGTTTTGAAATTTAAAGAATATTTAAAGACAAATAACCCTATTTTTTTTGTTAATAATTTATCTAGTTTAAAAGGATTAGAAAAAATTGTTATTATTCATAAACCCTTAAAATTTGCTGCAGAATTTAGATTACCTAACAAGATTTTAATTGATTTCCGTAATTCTTTATCATATATTGCTCTTTGTTTAGCACATGAATACGCGCACCTTTTAATAAGAAATAACATTTCAATTCCTTATCCAGTCGAGCAATCATTAGCAATTTTAATACAATTAACCTATGAAGACTCGGCTAATATTAGAAAGTTTACTAAAAAAACAATAAGAGAATTAATGAAATATATGAATGTTTGGCCAGATGGCAAAATATTATTAGACAATTGGCCATCTTATTGGAGTTTTCGGGTTGGAAGAGATATTAAGTATTATAATATCTTAGATTGGTTGAAAGAAGTTCTTTAACAGAATAAATTATAGAGGAGGTGATTAATCATGCCAATAGGATTAATAGTGGTAAAAGCCGTAGGCAACCGGTGTAATTTACAATGCCGTTATTGTTATGTGGCGACTGATGCAGAACAAATTTTTATGTCTAAGTGGATATTGGAGCAGACTATTAAAGCGATAGTTACTTTAGATCCTTTGCCTATCTTTTTTTGGGGCGGGGGAGAACCTCTTCTTATTGGAAGAAGAGGGTTCAAAAAGGCGCTTGATACACAAGCTAAATATTGCGACGGCCGTACATTTATTAATAGTCTTCAAACAAATGGAATACTGATAGACCAGGCATGGGTGGATTTTATGAAACAGCATAATTTCCAGGTCGGCGTCAGTTGGGACGGCTTTGTAGATACTTCAAGAATCACGATAGATGGTCGGCTGACTAAGGACGAAGTTTGGAAGAATATAGAATTATGCCTTGAGGAAAATTTAAATCTGGGAATTATTACAGTAGCAACGCGGGAAAACATTAATCAGTTACCGGAGATCGCTGAATTCTTGTACTCCAAGGGCATAAAAAATCTTCTTTTCAAGTTATATATTGGTCAAGAATTAAATTTATCCTTAGATTCTTTGGAGTATGCCGGGATAATGTGTAGATTACTGGATGTCTGGATGAAAGTAGGGGATAACGATTGGATACTTGAACCAATTCGTTCTTTTATAGCTGTAATGTCTAGTAATGCCACCAATATCGCTTGCGAGTTAGTTGGCGGTTGTGGTAATTTTCTGACTATTGAACATAATGGTGGTATCGCTTGCTGTGATTTTATTTCTCAGCGTTTCGTATTCGGTAATGTTTGCGATTCCAGCATCGAAGAAATTATAAATGGACCGGCTTACGCTCAATTTCTATCTAAAACAAAAATCAAACCAAGTAAATGCGAAAGTTGTTCTTGGCAGTTTGTTTGTTGCGGAGGCGGTTGTCTACATTATAGGAAGTTTAACAGCGATACAGGGCATTGGGGCAAAGATGTTCTTTGCGAGGCAAAGAAGAAATTCTTTGATTATTACAAACAAAGGTATTTTGCTTAACTATGAATAAAACGGCCAATCAGTAAGATGGCCGTTTTTCTTTTTTTAGGTAAGTTTTTCTTTGTGAATTATTGCTTGTTATTCAATTTTGGCATATAAAAATCCCCAATATTTTCCATGATTTTAGTTCGAACATCCCTCCACAATAATCGCTATATGCGGTTTTTTGTTTTTTTGGCTATCATATGGTATAATAAAAAATAGTTAAATTAAATAAAAATATGGAAACAAATAATCACAATTCACCTAAATACGCTTTTTTATATATGCTTTCTTTGGCAGCTCTAATATTTACTGGCTTTTCAGTCGGTATGATCGCTTTTCAGATAATCAACAAATACATTCCTGACGCTATTAATCAGTTTGGGTCTAGTTTCGACACCGGAGCGCTTCGTTTTGCTCTTTCGGCTTTAATAGTAGCAACACCGGTGTTTTTTATTATCAACTATTTTATCTATAAGGGCCTTTATAAAGGAGCCTTAACAAAAGATTCTGGAGTTAGGAAATGGTTAACATATTTTATTCTTTTGGCTTCTTCGGTCGTTATCTTGGGCTGGTTTATCGGATTAATTAATACTTTTTTAGGGGGAGAACTAACTCTCAAGTTTGCTCTAAAGGCTTTAATTTCAATTATTCTTTCGGCCCTGGCTTTTAGTTTCTATTTATATGATATTCGTCGTGAAATTACAGCAGGAACGAAAGACAATATTATCAGGATATATTTTTACATCGCCCTGATTATTGTCATCGGCGCCTTATCTTCCGCTTTGATTTTTGGTGAGAGTCCAATGGAGGCCAGAAACAAAAAACTAGATAATGTTATTTTAAACGACTTTAGCAGTATTAGAAATGCCATAAATCAATATTATAGCGACAATGAGAGTTTGCCGAAAAGTTTATCTATTTTATTAGAAGAGAAAATTGAGTTCATAACCCAAGATATGCTAACTGACCCGGAAAAAGATTTGGATTATCAATAACAAGTTCTAACATCGTCCAACCGTCTCTGCTTATTAAACAAATAAAAACAGTCTGCCTAAGCAGACTGTTTTTTCTAAACTAATGTAATTGTTAGTTTCTGTCTCTTTTGTTGAATCCTCGGTCATTACCACCACCACGATTAAAGTCTCTTCGTGGGCGCTCTTCCATAGGACGAGCTTCATTAACGGTTAGATTGCGACCATCAAATTCTTTTCCATTCCACAT
>JAHJRB010000042.1 GCA_018831025.1 Nanobdellota archaeon
GATGTTACAAAGAAGATGAAGTGAGATAGTTTTATAAGTTTTTATTTTTTAGTAGGTATATGTCATTTCCAATCCCTGTTGTTAGAGCGATTCTTGAAGATTCAGAAGGAAGAATCTTGCTATTAAGAAGAAGAGGTAGAGTAGCGGATGGTTTGTGGTGTCTTCCCGGTGGGAAAGTAAATTATAACCAGACAGTAGAACGGGCTGTATTAGAAGAAGTAAAAGAAGAAACTAGGTTGGGGATAGATAACTTAACCTTTTTATTTTATCAAGATGGATTGCCTGAAGGAGAGAGAGGAATGCATTGTATTCACCTTTATTTTTCAGGAAATCCTACAGGAACTCTTAGTCTAAACGGAGAATCATCCGAAGCCCATTGGGTATCCCCTGATGAATTTAGAAATTATCCTATTGCATTTGGTAATGATGAAGCGGTTATACAATATTTATCTGAAAAAAGAAATCACCGATAACTTTATAAATCCTCAATTTTGTAATTTTATCGTCTAAGAAATAGAAAGTAGCGTTGCTTAAAAAGCAAAAAAACTATTTTCGCTGATTCTATTTGTAGAAACGTAGCGGGAAAGCTACAAACCGATTGCACACCCTGAAAAGGATGCAATCAATAGGAGCGGATGTCAAAACCCAAAAATCCAAGACATGGAAGTATGCAATTTTGGCCAAGGAAGAGAGCAAGGAGAATATATCCTCGCGTAAGAACCTGGGCTGATGTAGATGGGAATAGATTATTAGGATTTGCAGGGTATAAAGTTGGAATGACGCACTTAAAATTAAGGGATAATTCTAATTCAACAACTAAAGGACAACTGATTTCATTGCCTGTGAGCATTATTGAATGCCCTCCATTAAAACCTTTTTCTCTAAGATTCTACAAAAAAACTCAAAGTGGATTAAAATTGGTTTCTGAAATTTTAGCTAAAAATTTAGACAAAGAATTAAAAAGAAAAATTTCAATGCCTAAGAAAGAATCTGAGGAAAAAGAAATAAAAGAATTTGATGTTTTAAGATTAAATGTTTATACTCAACCAAAATTAATCGGGCTGAAGAAAAAGCCGGAAGTGTTTGAAGTTGCTTTAGGAAGCAATGATTTAGCATATGCAAAAAGTTTACTTGAAAAAGAAATAAAAATAAGTGATATTTTTGAAGAGGGCAAATTAGTTGATACTCATTCTGTTTCTAAAGCTAAGGGTTTCCAAGGACCAGTTAAAAGATTTGGTGTTAATTTAAGACAAAAGAAATCTGAAAAAGTAAAGAGAGGACCTGGTAGTTTGGGTGCTTGGAGAGGACAGCAACATATGATGTATAGAGTAGCTCACGCTGGACAAATGGGTTTCCATACAAGGACAGAATATAACAAATTAATTTTAAAAATCGGAAAGAAGATTGAAGAAATAAATCCTAAAGGGGGATTTGTTGGTTATGGTTTAGTAAAAACAGATTATATTGTATTAAGGGGTTCTATTCCTGGAGTTAAAAAAAGATTAATCAGGTTAACAATGCCAATGAAGCCTAAAAAAGTACTGGAAATTGTTCCAGAAATTATTAAAATAAGTTTAAAATCTAAACAAGGAAAATGAAAGTTAAAATTTTTGATATAAACGGAAAAAGCGGAAAAGAAATAGAATTACCTATTCAATTTAATGAAGAAATAAATCCTAATCTAATTAAGAGAGCGGTATTAGCTATTAGCAGTATTGAAAGACAACCTTATGGTGCTATGCCAAAGGCCGGACAAAGAAGTTCTGCTAAATTAAGCAGGAGAAGAAGACAGTATAGAGGAAGTTATGGTCATGGTATTTCAAGAGTTCCTAGAAAAATTTTATGGAGAAGAGGTACTCAATTTGGATGGGAAGGCGCTTTCGCCCCTGGAATGAGAGGAGGTAGAAGAGCACATCCACCTAAATCAAGCAAGATTTTTGAAGTTAAAATAAATAAGAAAGAAAGAAGAAAAGCTATAAGATCTGCTTTGTCTGCTAGTGTTTTAAAAGAATATGTTGAGAAAAGACATCTAGTTCCGGATAATATTCCTTTAATAATTGAAAATAAATTTGAAGAAATAAATAAAACAAAAGATGTTAAAAACATTTTAACTAAATTAGGCTTAGAAAAAGAATTGGAAAGAATTAAAGAGAGAAAGATAAGAGCGGGTAAAGGTAAAGTTAGAGGAAGAAAGTATAAAACTAAAAGAGGACCTTTGTTAGTTGTTTCTAAGGAATGTTCTTTAGAAAGAGCTGGAAGAAATTTACAGGGGATTGAAGTTTCTAAAGTTAATAGTCTTAATGCAAAAAAATTAGCTCCTGGATGTGTACCGGGAAGGTTAATCATATGGAGCGAAAATGCAATTGAAAGGATGAGGAAAGAAAAATTGTTCACTAACGAAATTAAAATTGAGAAGGAAAATAAAAAATGAAAGACCTTTACAAAACAATCAAAAACCCAATATCAACAGAAAAAGCGGTTAGATTAATGGAAAAAGAAAATAAACTCCTTTTTATTGTAGATGTGAAATCAACTAAACTTGATATTAAAAACGCTGTTGAAAAATTGTTCAATGTAAAAGTTGTAAGCGTAAATACTTTAAATGATGCTAATGGTAGAAAAAAAGCTTATGTTAGATTAAGTGTTGAAAATCCAGCAATTGATATTGCTACAGAATTAGGATTAATGTAAAATGGGTAAAAGAATAATACAACAGGCAAGGGGACATGGAGGACCTAGGTATAGAAGTCCTAGTTTCAACTTTGTTGGTAGAGTTACCCATAGAGATTATGATGAAAAAGAGAAAAATGAAAAGATGGATGGAAAGATAATAGATATAATTGATTGCCCTGGACATAGTGCTCCATTAGTCGTTGTTGAATATGAAAACGGAGAAAGATTGCATAATATAGCCGGAGAGGGAGTTTATGTTGGACAAACAATTTCTTCAGGATTAAAAGCGGATGTTAAAAAAGGGAATACATTGCCATTAAAAAATATCCCAGAAGGAACTACTATTTTTAATATCGAAAGAAACCCAGGGGATTTAGGGAAATATGTTAAAGCTGCAGGAAGTTCTGCAAAAATAGATTCAAGATTAAAAGATAAAGTTATTGTAAAAATGCCTTCTAGAAAAAATAAGGTATTTAATCCAGACTGCAGGGCAACTATTGGTTTAATTGCAGGAGCTGGAAGGGTTGAAAAACCTGTTTTAAAAGCCGGGAAAAAATACTATATGATGAAGGCTAAAAATAAATTATATCCAAAAACAAGTGCTGGAGCTATGAATGCTACTGATCATCCATTCGGTTCTGGAAGAGGTGGACCAACATATGGTGGAAGAGCAAGTAGCATAGCACCTAAGAATGCACCACCTGGAAGAAAGGTCGGTATGATAAGAGCTAGTAGAACTGGAGGGAGACGCAAGTAAAAATGCCAAGCGAATTCAAATTTTACGGAAAAACAGTGGAAGAAGTTAAGAAATTAGATATCAAAGAATTTATGAAATTAATCCCTGCCAGACAAAGAAGATCCTTGAAAAGGGGATTAAACGAAGAGAAAAAGAAATTCTTAGAGAAATTAAAGAAAAGCTCTAAGCCTGTTAAGACTCATTTAAGAGATATGATTATTGTTCCTGAAATGATTGGAAAGAGGATTTTAGTTCATAGCGGTAAAGGTTTTGTTGATGTTAATGTTAATGAAGAAATGTTAGGAAGATATTTAGGAGAGTTTGTAATGACAAGACAAAAAGTAGCACACTCTGCACCAGGTATTGGTGCTACAAAATCCAGTGCTGCGGTGTCTGTAAGATAAAATGGCTGAAGAAAATAAAGCAAGGGTGTTTGGGAGGAGTTTACCTATCTCCACAAAACAAAGCATAGAAATTTGCAATTTCCTTAGAGGCAGGACTACTGAAGAAAGTAAAAAACTGCTGGAAGGGGTTATAGCAAAGAAGATTGCTGTGCCATTTAAAAGATTCAATAAAGATATGGGGCATAAAAGAGGAAAAATCGCAAGTGGAAGATTCCCTAACAAAGCTTCTGAGCACATATTAAAATTGATAAAAAGTGTTGAAGCTAATGCTAAAAATATCGGGTTAATTGGACCATTTGTTATTGAAAGCATAATTCCTAATCAAGCAGCAAGAAGCTGGCATTACGGAAGACAAAGAAGAAGAAAAAATAAGAGAACTCATATTGAAATTGTGGTAAAAGAAGGTAAGAAAGAAGTAAAAAATATCAAAGAAAAAAAGCCAATCAAAAAGGAAACTAAAGAGGATAAAAAATGATTGAAAGAAATATTTTAGCACAGAAGATGAAGGAGTTTCATATAAAAGAATTCATCGCTAAGGAATTTATGAAAACAGGTTATAGTCATACAAAAATTCAAAGAACTCCATTAGGAGACAAAGTTACTATATATACTTCAAGACCAGGATTAGTTGTAGGAAGAAAAGGAGAAACTATCAAGAAACTTACAAATATTTTGAAAAACAGATATAAAGTTGAAAATCCACAAATTGAAATTGGTGAAATAGAAAATCCTTATTTTGATGCTCAATCGATTGCTGAGAAAATTGCTTATACATTAGAAAAATTCGGACCTAAGAGATTTAAGTCTGTTGGTTATAAGACATTACAATCCGTCATGGATGCCGGAGCTCTTGGTGTTGAGATAGTTATTGCTGGGAAAATACCAAGTTCCAGAGCTAAAAGATGGAGATTTATGGATGGTTATCTAAAAAAATGCGGTCATGTTTCAGATAAATATGTTGTAAGAGGAATGTCTACTGCCTTCATTAAATCGGGTGCTGTAGGAATTAATGTAAGCATAATGCCACCAGGTTTAAGGTTGCCAGATCATGTTGAATTCATAGAACAAAAACCAGAAGTGAAAGAACAACCCAAAAAAGAAGAGGTTAAAATCGAGGAGAAAACTGAAAAAGAAAATGTTGAGAGTAAAAAAACTAAGGGATCTAAGTAAAGAAGAACTAGAAAAACAACTAGTTGAACTTAGGAAAGAAATGATGAAATATAATGCTCAAATTTCGACAGGAACACCTCCAGAAAATCCTGGAAAGGTGAGGAATGTTAAAAGAACTATAGCAAGAATTAATACTCTATTAAAAGAAAAACCGGAGGAAAAAGAAAAGAAATGAGTGAAATATGCGAAAAATGTGGTTTACCAAAACAACTTTGTGTTTGTGAAACAATTGCAAAAGAAGATCAAGAAATTGTCGTAAGACAAGAAAAGAAAAGATTTGGTAAAATTGTTACAGTTGTTGAAGGTATAGACCCAAAAGAAATCGATATAAAAGACTTAGCTAAAAAATTGAAGTCAAAATTTGCTTGTGGTGGTACAGCAAAAAAAGGCACAATTGAATTACAAGGAGATCATACTGAAGGTGTTAAAACTGAGTTAATAAAACTCGGTTTTAAAGAAGAAACAATCCGAAAGAAATGAAACTAAAAGATGCCGTCAAATATGAATTCATCGGAGAAATGCTGGAGGTTGTTGAATCCAGCAATAAAGATTTGGTAGGAGTGAAGGGAAAAGTGATTAACGAAACAAAAAACATGTTTGAACTGGACAATGGAAAAAAACTAATCAAAGACCAAAGTGTGTTTGATATTAGTATTGGAGAAAAAGTTTTCAGGATAGATGGAAAGTTGCTTGTAGGAAGACCTGAAGATAGGATTAAGAAAAAATGAATACCGAAATTGAAGTAAAAAAACCTAAGAAGGAATGTAAAAGTGAGGATTGTCCTTTTCATGGAACATTAAAAGTACATGGAAGAACTTTCGTTGGAAAAGTTAAATCAGCAAAAGCTAGAAAGACAATCGTTGTTAGTTGGGAAAGAGCTCACTACATCAGAAAATATGAAAGATATGAAAAAAGACTTTCAAAAATTCAGGCACATGTTCCTAAATGTATAGATGTTAAAGAGGGAGATACTGTAAAAATAATGGAGTGTAGACCCTTGAGTAAAACAAAACACTTTGTGGTTGTAGAAAATGAAAGCAACTAAAGCAAACGTAATCAGATCATTACCTGTAGGGGCAAGAGTTCCAACTTGTGATAATTCCGGAGCTAAAATAATTCAAATAATGTCTGTAAAAGGTCACAAAACAGTCAAGGGAAGAAGAAGTGCAGCAGGTGTAGGAGATTATGTTACTGCAAGCGTTAAGGCAGGAGTTCCAGGAATGAGGAAGACTGTTGTAAATGCTATCATTGTAAGGCAGAAAAAAGAGTATAGGAGAGCAGATGGAACAAGAATAAAGTTTGAGGATAATGCTGCTGTTGTACTTAAAGATGAAAGAGGAACGCCTAAAGGGACTATTTTAAAGGGTCCTATTTCAAAAGAAGCCGCGGAGAGATGGCCAGGTATTGCTAAATTGGCTACTATTATTGTATAAAATGAAACAAAAATTTTCAAAATCATGGAAATCAAGTAAAAGTCCTAGAAAACAGAGGAAGTATGTAAAAAATGCTCCTTTACATATTAAAAGAAGTATGATGAAAAGCAGACTATCGAAGGAATTAACAAAAAAATATGGAAAAAGGAATAGTGGGGTTAGAAAAGGAGACAAAGTAAAAATCGTCAGAGGGAACTTTAAAGCTCACACTGGGAAAGTTGAAAAGATATTGACTAAAAAGATGAAAGTTCAGATTGAAGGAATTCAATTAGTTAAAAGAGATGGAAATAAAGTTTACTATCCTATTCATCCTTCAAACCTAATTATTACTGAATTAAATTTGGAAGATAAAAAAAGGGTAAAAAGTCTAGGAGAGAAAAGTTTAGGAGAGCAAAAAAATGAGTAAAAGACATTTGAAAACAATTAACACACCAAGAAGTTGGCCTATTGAAAGGAAGAAAAGATATTGGGTTAGCAGACCTAATCCCGGTCCACATTCTCTTAGAGAAAGTTTACCATTAAATGTTATATTTAGAGACTTATTGGGTTATATAAAAACTACAAGAGAATTAAAGAAGATACTAAATCAGGAAGTTGTTAAAGTAAATGGTAAGGTAAGAAAAGACTATAAATTCCCTGTTGGCATTTTTGATATTTTAGAGTTAGGTGAAGAAGAGTTTTATAGAATTCTATATAATGAAAAAGGAAAATTCTATTTGAATAAAATTGGGAAAGAAGAGAGAAATAATAGGATTTACAAAGTCATTAACAAAAGAATATTGAAAGGGAAGAAATCCCAATTAAATTTAAGCAATGGGGAAAATCTACTAACAGACAAGGAAGTTAAAACAGGAGACTCAATACTTTTAGAAGATAAAAAAATCAAGAATATTTTGAAATTAGACAAAGGTTCTCTTATCTATTTATCGGGTGGTAAACATATTGGAGTTACTGGAAAGGTAAAAACTATAGAAGGGAAGAAACTTTTCTTTATGCAAGGTAAAGAAGAATTAGAAACTTTGAAAAAATATGCTTTTGTTATTGGGAAAGATAAACCAATTATCGAGATTAAAAAATGAATAAAATGGAAGAGATAAGGATAGAGAAAGTAAATGTCAGTATTGGTGTAGGTCAAGCTGGAGATCCTTTAGACAGAGCTACAAAGTTGCTTGAAAGTATAACTGGTAGAAAGGCAATACAAACTACAACAAAAAAAAGAATTCCAACATGGAATGTAAGACCTGGATTAGCAGTTGGTTGTGTAGTAACATTAAGAAAGGAAAAAACTGAAATGGTAAAGAATTTCCTAGCAGGGATAAAAAATAAATTAAAAAGCAGCCAATTCAGCGGTAGATGTTTTACTTTCGGAGTTCCAGAGTATATTGAGATTCCTGGTGCGGAATATGATCCTGAGGTAGGTATTATTGGGTTACAGGTTACTGTTACTTTAGAAAGACCCGGTTACAGAATAAAAAGAAGATCTGTTAAAAAGGGCAAAGTAGGGAAGAGAAGCGAAATTAGTAAAGAAGAATCTATTGAATTCATGAAGAATAAATTTGGAGTTGAAATAGAATGACCACAAGTGACTATAGAAAAGTTTTCAAACAATTGAAAACAAAACCTGCAAAGTTAAGCAAATATAAAAAACATAACAAGCCGAAAGATAGAGCTACTGGAATTGCCCTAAATAAGTGCAAAAGATGTGGAAGACAAGGTGGACACATCAGCAAATACAATTTGCATTTATGCAGACATTGTTTTAGAGAAATAGCTGAAAAAATAGGCTTTGAGAGGTTTAGTTAAAATGGCATTAAATGATCCGTTAGCAAACGTTTTGGCATCTATTGTAAATTATGAAAAAACAGGAAAGAAAGAGTTAGATGTTAAAATATCCAGCAAGATAATAAAAAAAGTTTTAGACATTATGAGAGAGGGTCAATATATTGGAAAATATGAGGAAATAAAGAGTCATAGCGGCACTTCTTTAAAGATTAATTTACTTGGGCATGTTAACAAATGCGGAGTAATAAAACCAAGGTTCTCTGTAAAGAAAACAGATTATGAAAAATTTGAAAAGAGATACTTGCCAGCTAAAGATTTTGGATTCCTAATTGTTTCAACTCCTCAAGGGATTATGGTACATGAAGAAGCAAAAGAAAAAGGAATTGGAGGAAAATTAATCGCCTATATCTACTAAAATGAGAAAAGAATTAACATACAGTACGGAGATTCCAGAAGGTGTTGAGGCTTATCTAGAAAATAAAACATTAGTTGTCAAATCAGAGAAAGGTGAAAACAAAAGATTATTCCATTATCCTGGTGTGGAGATAAAAAAAGAGGATAATAAAATAATATTAAATTGCAAAAAAGCTACAAAAAATGAAAAATCCATTATGGGCGTTTTCATAGCACATGTTGAAAACATGTTAAAAGGAGTAAAGAAAGGATTTATTTATAAATTAAAAATATGTTCTGGGCATTTTCCTATGAGTCTAGAATACAAAGATAATAAGATTATAATTAATAATTTCTTGGGAGAGAAAAAACCAAGAATCGCCAAGATAAAAGAAGGTGTTGATGTAAAAATTGAGGGAGACATAATTACATTAGAAGGTATAAATAAAGAATCTGTAGGACAAAGCAGTGCTGTAATTGAAAGTTCTACAAGAATAAGCAATAGAGACAGAAGAATATTCCAGGATGGTATTTTCATAATAGACAAAGCTGGAAAAAAGATGCATTAAAATGGAAGGGAAAAAACATACAGGAAAAAGAAAGCCTAGTTTCATTAGGCAGGATACTAACAAAGCTAAGAAATTAAAAATAGCCTGGAGAAGACCTAAAGGACTGCATTCTAAGCTTAGATTGAGTAAGAAAGGACATCAAAAAAGACCAAGTCAAGGTTATAGAGCACCTAGAGAAAGCAGAAAAGAAAAAGCAATCATGGTTTATAATTTAAAAGATTTGGAGAATACAAAGGAAGTAATTGTTTCTTCAACCGTCGGAAAAAGGAAAAAAATAGGGATATTGAATAAAGCTAAAGAACTAGGGATTAAAGTTTTGAACATTAAAGATATTGATGCTTACATAAAAAATATTGAAGAAGAGTTCAAGAAGAAAAAAGAAGAGAAAAAATCAAAGAAAGTGAAGAAGGAAGAGAAGAAAAAAGAATTAGAAAAGAAAAGTAAAGAAAAGAAACAAGAAAAGAAAAGTAAAGAAGAAGAGAAAAAGGATATTGCTAAAAAATTAAGCAAAGACGTAAAGCAAAAATCTACAGACGGCGTTGAAAAAATTCAAAAGCCTAAACAAATAGTGCATCAAGCTACTGCACCTAAACAAAGATGAACTTAAAAACACAAAAAAGGATAGCTGCACAGATTTTGAAGTGTGGAACCACCAGAGTAACGTTTGATTTAGAGAGACTTAATGATATTAAAGAAGCTATAACTAAATCTGACATGAGGTCTTTGATTAAAGAAGGCGTAGTAAGCAGAAAAGCGTACCAATCCCAATCAAGAGCAAGAGCTAGAAAATTAAGCGAACAAAGAAGGAAAGGAAATAGAAAAGGTCCTGGAAGCATAAAAGGAACTAAGAATGCAAGAGTTAAAAGAAAATCTTTGTGGGTAATAAAAATAAGAATATTAAGAGGACTTTTGAAAGAGCTGAAAAGTAAGGGGAAATTAGAGAGCAAAGAATATAGATCATTATTAATGAAAAGTAAGGGTGGATATTTCAGAAGTAAAAGGCACCTTAAATTGTATATCAATGAACATAAGTTAACCAAAGGCGGAATAAAAAATGAAAAAAAGACTAACTAGAAACTACGAAAGGAAAAGCAGAACCAATTACAAGCAAAGGTTAGAGCTACTTAAATCCGGAAAATTAAGGTTAGTAGTAAGAAAAGCCCTGAATAATATTTCATTACAAATTGTTGAGTATGAAGCTAATGGGGATAAAATTTTAATTAGTGTTCATAGTGTCATGCTTAAAAAATATGGATGGGACTTGCACAGAGGAAATTTACCAAGTGCATATCTTACCGGATTATTATGCGGAAAACTAGCAAAAGAGAAAGAATTCGGAGAGATAATCGTAGATTTGGGTCTATCTAGATCCCTAAAGGGTTCTGTTCAATATGCTGCTATTAAAGGGGCTGTTGATGCTGGGTTAAAAGTTAATTGCGGGGAAGAAATGTTCCCAAATGAAGAGAGATTCAGCGGTAAGACTATTAGTGAAGAGGTTAATAAAAAATTTTTAGATGTAAAGGAAAAAATAATCGGAGAAAAATAAAATGGCAAAAGACGATAACCCTCAACAAAGAAATGTATTGAAAAGAGAATTTGATAAAGAGGGCTGGAAGCCAAGGACAGACTTAGGGAAGAAAGTAAAATCCGGAGAGATAAAAGAATTAAGTGAGATATTGGACTCAGGAAATAAAATATTAGAAGCAGAAATAGTTGATGCTTTATTGCCTGACTTAGATGTTGAAATGATTGAGATTGGACAAAGCAAAGGTAAATTTGGTGGGGGTAAAAGAAGTATCTGGAGACAAACCCAAAAGAAAACAAAAGAGGGGAATAAACCAAAGTTTGCTACTATGATAATTATGGGAAATAAAAACGGTTATATTGGGGTAGGAAAAGGAAAAGGAAAAGAAACTATGCCTGCAAGAGAAAAAGCCATAAGGCAATCTAAATTGAATGTACAAAAAATAGTAAGGGGTTGTGGAAGCTGGGAATGTGGTTGTGCGGAACCTCATACAATTCCATATAAAGTAACTGGAAAATGCGGGAGTGTGATTGTTATATTAATTCCTGCTCCAAAAGGTGTTGGGCTATGTGTTGAAGAACAATGTAGGAAGATGTTACAGTTTGCCGGCATTAAAGATGTTTATTCCAACACTAAAGGACAAACTAAAAGTAAAATAAATATGATGTTAGCTTGCTTTGATGCTTTAAAAAAATTAAGCAGAGTAAAAATTGCTGAGAAATATATAAAATTAGGTGGGGTTCAAGAAGGTAAATTAGAAGATGGAAAGAAGTAGGGTTGCAGTCATAAGGATTAGAGGAATAATTGGTGTAGATAGAAGAGTAGAAGACGCCTTCAAGAGATTAAAATTATTTAGAAAAAATACCTGCATTGTTATAGACAATAAAAAAGATTATTTGGGAACTTTGATTAAAATAAAAGATTATGCTACATGGGGAGAAATTAATGAGGAAACATTTAAAGAATTATTAGTAAAAAGAGGAAAATTACCTGGAAACAAACAATTTACTGAAGAATATTTAAAAAAGAAAAACAAAATTGATGTTGGTAGTTTTGTTAAAGAATTTTTCGAATTTAAAAAAGAAATAAAAGATATTCCCGGATTAAAAAAATTCTTCAGATTAGGGATGCCTAGGAAAGGTTTTGAAAGAGGTGGAATTAAAACTCCATTCAGTTTAGGCGGAGCTCTTGGTTATAGAAAAGATAATATTAATGATCTTATCAAAAGGATGATTTAAGATGACTGTAAATAAAAGAAAAAAAGTTGTAAAGTACAGAGGAAGCAAAACCCATGGTGGCGGCTCTATGAAGAAAAGAAGAGGGGCAGGAAGCAGAGGTGGAAGAGGTATGGCTGGTACTGGTAAAAGAGCAGGCCATATGAAACAATGGGTTTTCAAAAATTATGGGAAGGATTATTTTGGTAAGAAAGGATTTAAAACACCTTATGTTAAAAAGATAAAAGTAATAAACTTAAAATACATTGAAGAACATATTAATAAAATTACAGAGAAAGGATTTGCAAAAAAAGAAGGGGATATTATTTCCATTGATTTGAAAAAAATGGGTTATAATAAATTATTAGGAAGCGGCACTTTGAAAAATAAGTTTAAAATAAAAGTGGAATTTGTTTCAAAAAAAGCTAAAGAAAAGATAGAGAAGATGGGTGGCGAAATTGTCAGCGGTTAAAAACCTCTTGATGAATTTACCAGAAATAAAAGGCCCCGAACAAAAAAGACTTCCTTTTAAAGAAAAATTAAAATGGACTTTAATCGTACTTGTCCTTTTTTTCATACTTTCTAACATTGAACTTTATGGGCTTGGACCAAATGCATTAGAACAATTTGAGTTTTTAGCAATTATATTAGGAGCTAGCTTTGGTTCTTTACTATCACTTGGTATTGGTCCTATCGTAACTGCATCCATTGTATTGCAGTTATTGAATGGAAGCGGGTTGCTGAAGATAGATACAACTACTCATGATGGGAGGGTATTTTTTCAAGGATTACAAAAAGTGCTTGCTTTATTTTTTATTATATTTGAAGCTTTAATCTATGTATTTATGGGAGGATTAAGTCCTGATCCTGGATTAGCTCCAGCTGTTTTTAGAAATGTACAATTATTATTAGTTGCACAACTTTGTTTAGGAGGTCTAATTGTGCTATTTATGGATGAGGTTATTAATAAATGGGGATTCGGATCTGGTATAAGCTTATTTATCGCTGCAGGAGTTTCAAGCCAAGTATTTATCAGAGCATTTTCTCCTTTGACTCAAAGTGGGATGCTAGCTTTTGGAACCGGACAAGCTCCTGTTGGGGTTGTATGGGTATTTTTTAAATCATTAACTGGGGGGGATCCATTAAACGCTATGCGCGCATTGTTTAGTATTTTGGCTACAATAGTTGTATTTGGATTTGCGGTTTATGCGCAAGCAATGAAAGTAGAAATTCCGCTGAGTTTTGGAAGGGTTAGAGGGCATGGAATAAGATGGCCTCTCAATTTTATTTATACATCAAATATTCCAGTTATTTTAGTAGCTGCCTTAATTGCTAATCTACAATTATGGGCAAGATTACTGCAAGGAGCTGTAGAAAAAAGAGAATTAACTATGGGGATATTACATTGGGTTTCCGCACATATATTTGGACAATTTTCTGGAAATTCCCCTGTATCTGGACTGGTAAAATGGGTTTATTCCCCTAATTTACTTAATGAGGTATTTGCAGCCTTTACAAGTGGAAGCTTTAATTGGATAGCTTTGGTACAGGCAGGAACATTTGCTATTTTTATGATGGGAGGAGCAGTAGTCTTTAGTATGTTCTGGGTGCAAACTGCTGGAATGGACGCAAGAAGCCAGGCTAAACAAATTATGAGCTCTGGTTTACAGATTCCGGGGTTTAGAAGAGATGAGAGGGTGCTTGAAAGCATATTGAAAAGATATATTTTTCCGCTGACTATTATGGGTGGATTGACTGTTGGTTTTTTAGCAGCTAGTGCAGATGTTATAGGTGCGCTTACAAGTGGTACCGGTATATTGTTAACTGTTATGATTATCTATAGATTGTATGAAGAGATTGCTCAGCAACATATGATGGATATGTATCCTATGTTAAGAAAGATGATGGCATAGGAACTTTTAAAAATAGTGATTAATGTTTTAAATTAAAATGGTATTTGATGGTTTTTTAAATTCGATATTGGGAGGATTCATTAGTTGGAACCCTTTATTAGCTTTGATTATCATATCTTTTATTTTAATGTTAATAACTACTTTAATCTACAAATATTTCACAGACCAGGAAGCCATGAAACATTTGAAAGAGGAGATGAAAGAGATACAAGAGGAGATGAAAAAAGCTAAAGATGATGCCGGAAAAATGATGGAATTACAGAAACAAAGCTTTAGCAAGATGATAGAATCTTTTAAGCATCAGTTAAAACCAATGTTAATAACTTTTGTTCCCTTTATTATATTGTTTCCCTGGTTAAGAGGCATTTATACTCCCATGGGAGATTTGTTTTTAGGAATGGGATGGTTTGGGAATTATTTGATATTTGGTATAGTTTTTAATATAATTTTAAGGAAAATTTTAAAGGTACATTAAGAAATGAAGAGAAGCAATCCAAAAAAAAGAATTTGTAAAAGCTGCGGGAAGGCGCTTAAAGGAATTAAAAGAATGAATGCTTTTAGTCTAAGAAAGATAAACAAAAGCTTTAAAAGAGTAAATAGGAAGTATGGTGGAGAGCTTTGTACTACTTGTTCAAGGGAAAAAATAATTGAAACGGTAAGAAAATGAAAATAGGTCAACTTTGTATAAAAACAGCTGGAAGAGACGCAGGACAGTATTGTGTTGTTGTGGAAAATATAGATAACACTTATGTTGTTATTGATGGGAATTTAAGAAGGAAAAAATGTAATATTAGCCATCTAGAGGTATTAGATAAAGTACTTAAAATTAAAGAAAAAGCAAGCAGCGATGTTGTTAAAAAAGCCTTAGAGAAAGAAGAAATTAAAATATTTAAAAAGGGAGAAAAAAGAACTGCTAAAGAAAGACCAAAAAAGATGAAGAAGAAATCTCAGAAAAAATCTGAAAAGGAGAAAAAAGTATTAACTAAAGAGAAAAAAGAAGATAAGAAACAAGATGGAAGTACTAAAGACTAATTTCTATGGAAATCCTAATTTAGGGTTGTATGGTTTTGCAACAGACAAATATTGCCTTATTGGAAGGGGTTTAAGTGAGGAAATTATTGAGGAAATTGAACAAGTTTTGGGAGTTAAGGTTTACGAGATTACTGTTAATCATAGCAGACTAATTGGAAGTTATTGCTGCGGAAATAATAAACTAATTTTAGTTCCAAGTATTATTAAAGAAGGTGAGGAAGAAGAACTAAAAAAATTAAAAATACCTTATAAAAAAATTAAAAGCAAATTTTGTGCCTTGGGAAATAATATAATCCTTAGGGATGATGTTGCCTTAATAAATCCAGAATTTGAAAAAAATATTGAAGAAGAATTAAAAGAGTTTAAATTAAAAAGGATGAATATTGGGGATCATAATGCTATTGGGAGTTGTATTATCGCTAATAAAAATGGGTGTTTAGTTAGTGTGAATGTTACGGAAGAAGAATTAAAAGAAATTAGTAAAACATTAGGTTTAAAAGCTGAAATTGGGAGTGTTAATAGGGGAAGTCCTTATGTTAAAGCTGGTTTAATTGCGAATTCAAAGGGTTATTTGATGGGGGATTCGACTACGGGTGTTGAAGGCATGAGGATAGAAATGGCTTTAGGTTAAAATGAATTACCTCGCCCTAAAGGGCAAGGTATCCAATAAATAAATGAAAGAAGAAGAAAAACAGCAAAAGATGATTCAATTGCAGATTTTAGCACAGCAAGCTGAGCAAATTAGAATGCAATTAGGCAATATGGAAGAGCAAATGGATAATCTAAGAAGGCTTTCAGAGAGTTTAGAGCATGTTGAAAAAGAGAAATTAGATAATGAAATGTTTAGTCCTTTAAGTTCTGGGGTTTACATTAAAACTAATTTAAAAGATAATAAGGAAGTTTTAGTTGCTGTAGGGGCTAATGTATTTGTTAAAAAAAGCATAAGTGAAACTAAAGATTTATTAAAAGAACAGGAAAAAAAGATGGAGTTATTATTAAATCAGACTAAAAAAGAGTTTGAAAATTTTGCGAATTCTGCTATGCAACTTGAGAAAGAATTAAGTCAATCACAATAGTATTTATAAATTCTTATTAAGCTTTAATAATCATGGATGAGAGAATTTTAAGATATTATTCTAGGAAAGATGTTCAAAAGAAAATAGTAGAGGCTTCTAAAGATAGAGAAGTTGGAGTAATGTATGGTCTAGGCGGCTTTGGAAAAAGACCAGATATAATCCAATTTGAGAATGATGTGCTGGAATTAGCAAGACAAGGAGCCACTAGTTTTCATATAAGTGAAGAAAGATGGAGTAATCCTTTATTACTACAGTCCGGTATGACTAAAACTAAGTTAGATGATATAAGAATAGGATGGGATTGTATTTTAGATATAGACACTAAATTTATTGAATATGCTAAAATTGCTGCTGATTTAGTTGTTAAAGCTTTAAAATTTCATGATATTAAAAATATAGGTCTTAAATTTAGTGGAAATAGCGGTTTTCATATTGGAATTCCATTTGAAGCTTTTCCAGACAATATTGATAACCAAGAAATTAAACTATTATTTCCTGATGGAGTTAGAGTTATTGCTGAATATCTAAAAACTATGGTTGAAGATCCTCTAAGAGAAAAAATATTAAAGATGAGTAAAGTTGAAGATATTGCAAAATCTACTGGAAAAGATATGAAAGAATTAGTTAAAAATGAAATATTTGATCCTTTTTCTGTTGTAGAAATAGATTCTGTATTAATTTCTAGTAGACATATGTATAGAGCTCCTTATTCTGTTGCTCATGATGAACCTATTTTGATAAAAAAAGAGGAAAGTATCGAAATTGTTAAAATGGGAGAATTTGTTGATCAGTTCTTTGATAAAGAAAGTGTTTTCCAAGATAAAGATATTTCTAATTTAAATTTACAAGTTATATCTTCCAATTTAAAAAATTTAAAAAACAGATTTAGTAGAATAAATAAGATAATAAGACATGAAATAAATGAAAAATTATTCAATATAAAATTAGAAGGTGGCAGAACTGTAAAAATTACTTCTGGACATTCATTATTTAAACTTAAAGAAGGACATATTGAAATTGTTAGGGGAAACAGATTAAAAGAGGATGATTTTGTTGTTGTTGCTAAGAAACTTCCTTCTTTTGCTAAATTCAAGGAAGGAGATAAAATAATGATTTCTAAGGAAATTTTACCCTATTTATCTAATCGTGAAAAAACTAAAATGTTCTTATCTAATTTTAAGATGTTTGTATTTAATTCCCTATATAAACATAAAAACAGTCTCGGTGAAAGAAAAAAGAATATATATAATTGGAAAAGATGTAAATTAATTCCGTTAGATATCTACGAAATATTAATAAAAAAAGAACCAAAACTTGAAAAACAATTTTGGAACTCTAAAATAAAATATTCTAGATTTTCTTCTCCAACCAAATGGATAGATAATAAGCTAATAGTAAACAAGACATTGATGAGGATTTTAGGATATTATACTGCTGAAGGACATTCCGACAAGTCAAAAACTAGAAAGAATAGGATATGTTTTTCTTTTGGTGCTCATGAAAATAATCTTATTAAAGATTGTATTGATGGAGTTTACAAATGTTTTAAGATAGAACCAAAAGTAAGAGTGCCTCATGAAACATCAAAACAAATTATCATAACTTCCTCTACCCTGAGATTTATTTTTGATAAACTTTTCAATTGTGGAAGAACCGCAAAAAATAAGAGAATACCAAGAATAGTGTGGATTGTAGAAGATAATCTTAAAAAAGCTTATTTAAAGTCTTATCTTGATGGAGATGGAAGTATTGATAAATTATGGTCAAGGAATAATGCTTGTACTGTAAGTAAGAAACTTAAAGAAGACTTGTGTTTTTTAGGAGGATTTTTGGGTTTGAATTACCTTTTATATAATCAAACAATGTTTGGCATATCAAAAAAACTTTCTTATGCTAATAAATTCATAATTAGTGGTAAAAATGAAATGGAGATGCTTGGTTTTGATTCTCCTGTTAATCGTATCAAAGAAGGAATTATTAATTTATTTCCTTTAAAAGAAATCGGGTTAAATCCTGTACTATTGGTATCGAGTTTTAGGAATGAGTATACTAAAAAAAATATTATAAGAAGAAGTAAAAATTGGATAAAAAAGAATTTAAAACTTGATAAAAATTTAATCCACAATCTTGATAAATTCTTTGAAGGAGATTTGGCTTTTTTGAAAGTTAAAGAGATAAAAAAAGAAAAATCAAAATACAAATATGTATACGATCTTTCTGTGGAGAATGATGAAAATTTTGTTGGTGGAAACTGTATATTGCTACATAACTCTATAAATGAAAAAAAAGGATTAGTCAGCATCCCAATCAAATTTAGCGAACTAAAAAACTTTAACTTAGAAAAAGCAAAAATAGAGAATGTTAAAACAGAATTAGATTTTTTACCTAAAAAAGTTGAGGAAGAAGAAGCTAATCAATTAATAATGCAAGCTTTTGATGCTTTAAAGAAAAAAACTATTCTAATTGGAGAAGAAGTTGTTAAGGGAAAAAGTGGGAATTTTGAACCCCCTAAATTCGCAGTTAAAATTGATTATTGGGCTCCTTGTATTAAAAAAGGGTTACAAGGATTGGGAGATGGAAAAAAGAGATTCTTGTTTATTTTAATTAATTATTTAAGAAGTTTAGGGTGGGAATATGATGGTATTGAAAAAGTTATTAATGATTGGAATAAAAAAAATAAAGAACAACTAAAAGAAGGTTATATTATCTCTCAACTTAACTGGCATAAAGCTCAGAAAGAGAAGAGATTGCCGCCGAATTGTGCTAATGGTGCTTATTATGCGGATATTGGAATTGAATGTAAAGATAGTTTATGCAATGTAATTAAAAATCCTGTAAATTATAGTTTAAGAAGATTAAGATTAATGAAAGAAGTTAAGAAGAAAAAAAGAACCAAGAAGAAATAAAACTCATCCGACACATCCGACATACCCCCGCAGAATTTATAAAGGAAAGGGGTTTAAATCATTATTATGTTAGCAGTTACAGCCCTTTCAAGTTATTTGTATTGTCCTAGAAAATTGTATTTAGAGTACGTGCTTAAATTAGCTCCTCCGCCCAAAGACATTCTTGTTAAAGGGAGTATAAAGCATAAAATGTTTGAGGAAATAAATAAAGCAGAAGAAATGATAGTTACTTCTATAAATAAACAAACAAATGTTGCTGCAGTATACAAAAGAGTTTATTATGATATATTAAAATCTGTTATAAAAAATAATCTTGAGAAATTAAAAGAAGTTGAGGTAGACCCTATAGATGTTTTTAGAGAATCCTGGGATATTTTTTTAAGGGAAGCTAGAATAAGGATTAAGACTGTTAGCGATTTTATAGCGAGGAATAATATTTATGGAAAAGAACTATGGGAAAAATTAACTCCAAAATATTTAAGTGAGACTTGGGTTAGTTCTGAAAAGTTAGGTATTAGGGGGATAGTAGATAGAATTGAAGTTAATAATGAACAGTATATTCCTTTTGAATTAAAAAGCGGGAAAGCTCCAGATACAGGAGTTTGGCCAAATCATAGAATCCAGTTAGTTGCTTACTTATTATTAATGAGCGAAAATTACGGAAGAGCTATTAATCAGGGTTTTGTTGAGTATATTGATTTAGAAGAAAAAAGAAGAGTAGTTCTTGATCCATTTGCTGAGCAGCATTTAAAAGATTTAATTTTAGAGGTTAATCACTTGCTTCATTCTGAGAAAGTACCTGAGAAAGTAGATAATGAGAACAAATGCAATGCATGTGGATTAAAAGATAAATGTTTTAAATTAAGGCAAGAATATGTTCAAAATTTAGATTAGTCTGAGATTTTTTATATTTTCTCAATAAAGGAGTTATTTCTTTTCTATCAATTATATGTTTTCTCATTAAATATTCAGAAAATTGGGTTACATTTTTAGGATTATTAGTTTTGTAACATCTTTCAAAATCTATCATTTTTACTTTAGAATTTTTAACTAAAATATGCTTGTAGGGATTTGTTAATTCTTTTTTATTAATTTTTAATTTATCTAATTCATAGCATTGTTTTAAGATTTGTTTTAAAATTTTTGGATTTTTATTTTTTTTAAGATATTCATCTATAGTTTTACCGTCGACAAATTCATAAATTAAGGTGGAGGCGTCTGCAAATATAAATTTAGGAACAAAGTTTAGCTTTTTTAATTTTTTAAGCCATTTAGATTCAATCAAAGCTCTATTAGAGTATTTTACTATCACTTTCTTATTTTTATAATAGGCTGTGTAGACTTTACTTCGTTTTCCCTTGGAAAAGTACTTTAGGTCAATTAATTGCATAATAATGTAATATAGAAAATTATTTATATAAATTTAGCTAATTTTTCAATAAAAAGGTGACTAAATGTATAAAAAAATATTATTTTTTCTTCTGTTTGTAGTCTTAATTAGCTCTGTAAATGCTTCCCAAGAGAGCGAATGGTTAATAGATCAGGGAAGAGAAGGGGTTTGGAGCAATATGAGAGAGACTGCTTTTGGAGTATTAGCCCTTAAAGGAGAAAGTGGTTATCAAAATGAAATTTTAAATGGTTCTAGATATTTGATAAGACAATTGGAAAGTTGTATGCTGACTAATACTTGTAATGTAAAAGATACTGCAATTGCTCTATGGGCTTTAAATGATGTTGGAAGCAATAGTATAATTGTTAATAATGCTGGAACTTGGTTACTAAATTCTAGAAACATGATTGTTGTGGATAATTTACCCACTGATGTAAATAAATGGTATGTTCAGATTATTTCTACTGTTGGAGGCAATTGTGTTTTAACAAATACTGAAACTGGAAATAGTGCAATTGTTTCGGTAGATACAAGTCAAGGTTATACTCCTTGGTTTGAGGTTACTAGCGATTTATTAACTGCTAGTACAGCAGAATTAAGTTTAGACTGTAGTAGTCTAGGAGATAATAGTTTAATTTTAAGTTTGATTAATAAAAAAACTGTAAGTGGGATTGAAAATTATTTTATAAAACAAGAGGAGCATAGCAAAAAAGAAATTAATGTAAGTTTCGGAATCCCTTGCTGGGGTCCAAGTTATAGGAGTGGAAGTTGCGATACTGAAATAACTTCTTATGTGCTTTTTGTGCTTGACAAAATTGGAAAAACAGGAGATCCTAGTTGGTTAAAATCTCAAGGTAATTTAGGGATTTTAGAAAATACTTTTTTGTATAGATTAACTGCAAATAGCCAATATTTAACATGGTTAGCTACTCAGAAGAATACATTAGGCTACTGGGGAAGTGCGGATCTTTATAGAACTTCAATAGTCTATTCATTATTAAAACCTAATGTGGTTGTTGATGGTGTAGAAAACTGGATTGCTTCTAGAAGACATGGAGATGCTTGCTGGCCTAAACCTACTTGTAGTATAGAGCAAACTGCTTTGGTATTATATAGTGGTGCTTATCAAGTGGCTGGGAGTGGATGTCCTGATTTAGATGGTGATGGTATTTGTGATAATAATGACAATGATATTGATGGAGATGGTTTATTGAATGATATAGACCCATATCCAAGAAACCCAGATGCTAATAATAATGGAGTTTTAGACGGAGACGATGATTTAGATGGTGATGGTTTTGCGAATAAGGAAGATAGCGATATTGATGGGGATGGTGTAAATAATGAAAACGACCAAGATCCATGGGATGAAACTATTGGTAGAAGTACGGATAGAACAACCACTGGAGGAGAAACTGTAATTGTTGGAGGAAATTGTGTAACTGGAGAAGGTTGTAAAGGAGAGTATAATGCTATTGGAAACTGTGTTGATATTGCTGGTGATGGTTGTCCTAGTAGCGATAGTAGAACCAGCGGGACAGGAGCTAGTAGTGGGGGCAGTACGGGCGGTACCAGTCCTATAACTCCAAGTAAAACTTCAGAAGATGGTTGGGGAGTTTTAACATGGATCTTATGGATAATTGCCTTGTTAATCGCTTTGGTTGGAGGAAGTTACCTTGCTTATAAAAAAGGATTATTGAAATTAGACTTTATTAAGAAAGGACCAAAACCAGAAGCAAAATATACTCCGAGAATAGGTCCAATACAAAAAGTAGGAAACTATATCCCAAAGATGGCTAAACAAATTCCTAAGGCTGCTAAGTATATGGAGAATGAATTGGACCAGAGTATGAAAGACTTAGAGAAGTTACTTGGAAAGAAGTAATTATTTTTTTTCTAATTGTTGTTTCATTAAGGTATTTTCTGCATGCAAATTTCTTATAATCATACTGTGTTGATGCAACTTAGCTAATAAATCATTCATGAACTCTGCTATTTTATGAGAATCTAAATCTAATCTTTCAGGCTCGATTATCTCTATTGAACTTGGTAGGAAATCAAAACAAAAATCAATTAATTTATCTAAATCATTTAGTGTTAATTCTAAATCTACATAAGTTGAGAAAAGTTTTTCTACCCCTCTTGTTTTTGCAATTTCTTTATTAGTTATTGTAACTCCCTCTCTTTTTTCTAATTCTTGAATTACTTTTTGCATAGTCTCTTCTACATGTTCCTTTGGTTTTCCTAAGATTTCTATTATTGCTTTAATTTGGAGTTCCATTTTTAATCAAAACGAAGAGCAAAAGAAAAGTTAAAACACCGCTAAAGAAAAAAACGGCTGAACGTTTGGCTTTTTCTCCTGAACTTTCATATATTGTAAACCCCGTAATTGGGCTTTTAAAGGTTTTTGGTTCTTCAGAAGCGGGAATTATTTTTACTTTATCCTTTAATTCATAAGGTGTTTTTATTCCAGTTTTTTGAAGTTTTATTTTAAAGTCTAATTCTTGCTTGTCTGTTTCTTTAATTTCATTTGTTAATTTTATTGTTTTCTCTTCAGAAGGATTTAGTATCACATTTTGTAAATTTTCTTTTTCTTCTGTTTCAACATATTGCTTACTTCCGGAATAAGGATAAGACCAGATATCCAATTCAATATTTTCTTGTTGATTATTCTTTAAAGTTACTTCTGTTGTAAATGGCAGCTCTAAGCTAACTGTTTCAGGGATTGAAGTTATTGAGTATTCTAAATTTTTTACTCTTGTAGAAGGTTCTTTAAGTTCCTTGCATAATGGGCTGTCTCTTATTTCTAAAATTGCTTCATCTTGAGTATCTAATCCTGAAACAATAATGTTGTAATTGCCATCTAAAAATTCCTTATTACAGTTGTCTGGAATCATTAAAGGATATGTGAAAGTGTAACTTTGGAATTTTTCATATACATTGAATTTTGATTTTTTAGTTATTCTTTCCTCATCGTTTTCTATCCACATCCAAACAACTTCTTTTTGTGTATTGCCTTTTGAAACAAATAATTTAACTCTGATTATGTCTCCCCACTCTGCTTTTTTATCAGAACCAAGATCATAAATTTCTTCTATCTTTAATTCAGATTCTGTTGATGAAGAGTTATCTTCGTTAAAATATCCAGGGGTTGGTTTTGTCTTTTGCCATTTTCCCTCTGCTAAAGACCAGGAAATCGCTTCATCTGAATCAGAGTAAGTCACTTCATCTAAAATATTTCCATAAAAATCTTTTAATGTTATTTTTTCAAAGTTGTTATTATTTAAAAAACTTGAAATTCCATTAGTATAAATCACTAAATAAGATTTTGGCTCTATAATTGTTGTTGAAATTGTATTAGTTTCTGAGATAGTTATATCTGGTTCTGAACCGTAATTATCATATAATTTTAATCCTAGCAAATCTAAAGACTCTGGACCTGAGTTGTATAATTCTATCCATTCTCCTGCAGGTAATGGTGCGTTATCTTCTCCTTCTGGGTTTGGAAGAAATTCTGAGATTGAAATTTTAGAATAATCTGCTATAATTTCATTATTTGAGTTTGAAGATCCTGGTGTTGGAGAAGTTTGCTGCCAAGTTTCATCAATATAACTTAAACTATCTCCATTTGTTGCATTTTCATAAGTTAATTGAGAAATTATACTTAGATTAGAGTCATATAACGTAATTGTTTCTGAATTAGTTAAACCGTTGCCTATGGAATAATCATCTGTATAAAACCAGATTATGTTTTTTGGGATGTCATAATTAGTGTAAATTCTAGTATCTTGGTCTGTTATTAAAGCGTATGAATAACTGGGGATTATAAAAGGAGAACCTTCTAAAGTGTCGTTTGAATCATCATCCCCTATAGTGTAATCAGTTATATCTATTGAGTTAGAGTCATTATTGTATAATTCTATGTATTCACAGTAGGAGTCTGAACATTCTGGGTCGTACATTACTTCTGAAATAATTAAGGCAGAACTAATTTTTACTATAAAAATGAAAATTATGAAAAAAATTAAAATTTTAGGTTTTTTCATGTATCCTGCTTTAAAATAGTAACATATTTATAGGTTTCTCTTAATTATATACGCTAAACCTGCTTTCTGTGCACATTATAACCATTAAGGCTTCTGGATTACTTTCTTTAAAATTATTAAAAGTTTTAAAATCTTGTTGGCTTGCTATGCATTGCTTAAATGGATGGCTATGTAAGTCTATTATAGCAAACTTTGGACACGGTTCTGAAACTACCTGATTAAAGCTCTGGGAGTAAATTTTTGGAAAATAGATATCATTAATGTAGTAAATATCTTCTATTTTATCTGCGATTAAACAAGCTTTGAATTCTGTTTTTTGATTTTCTAGGTAAGTTGCTTTTAATATTTCTAAAGTTGAGTTTTGGAATATTAACTTTTTATTTACAGTAAAATCAATTTCGTTTTCTTTTACTTTATTGCTCTTTATTATGCTATGTAAGTCTAAAGCGTCATTGAACATATAAACTAAGAAGATTATTAACATAAACATTGCTATAATAAAAATTAAAGTTTTTGTTAACTTACTTTCATTTAAATCAGGTTCAAAATCTTTTAAATCTTCTAGGACATCCATTATTATTCTAATCTTACTTGTTTATACTTTCCAAGCAACTCATCAAATTTAATTCCTTTTTTCTTTGCTAAATTTATATCTACCACAAAATTGTTTCCTGTTTTTGTTGATTTTAAATTATGAAGTTCTAAGAAGAACCATTCAATGTTATCAAAGCGGGCGCCCACCCAGGGTTCTGCACCAAATTTATCTGCAAATTCTTGTAATTCTTGTATTTGTTTTTTATTTATGTATCTTGGGCTTTTTCCGGATTTGCATTCTATTGCTACTACCCTTCCTGCCTTTCCTGCTATGATGTCTGCAGATGGAACTGGAACTGACCCAGAACCTGCAACTCTAATTGGAGACCACCCGGATTCGTATAGTAAATGGAATAATTCTCGCTCTAACCTACTCCCTTTTTTCTTTGACATATGAATAAAGAAATAGAATAAGAATAAATAGTTTACGCAGTTTGCCCATTAATTTTATATTCTTCAGTTGTTGGAACTGATAATTGTAAAACATAATCATAGATTTTTTTTGCATTTACTTCTTTAGAGCCTTCGGGAGTTGTATCAACAAAAAGAACAGGTCTTCTAGCTAACATGATTTCCCTTCTTTCCTCTTTATATGGAATTCCAACTTGTGTTAATTGGTAAAGCTCGCATAGATTTCTTAAAGATGTTTGATTCATTACGCTACCAATTCTTCTATCATGGCCTGTTTTTTCTCTTATAATTTGATTTTCTCTAGATAAAGCTTCTTCTGGAGAAACATAAACTAAGATTCCAGCATTTACTAAACCTTCTGCTTCTCTTGATAGTGCAAAGCAAGAATCTCTTTGTTCTTCACTTAGTTCTCCCTCTATAGATAATGCAAAAGCCCAGTGATTATCATCTATTGGTCCACGATCAGCTATTACTAAATCAAGCTCATTCAAATTAACATCTGCATTTTTTTTTCTTAATCTTACTCTTCTTAAGTTATACGCATGAGCTTCAGCTATGCTTCTGTGGAATGAGTATCTATTTGTTTTGCTTCTTTGAGATTTTAAATCTATTTTTAAGACCTTATAATTAAAATTAGGTCTAAGATTCATGAATTCTGGATTTTCTTGTAAAGAATCTATTAGATTTTTTATTTGCCATGTTTTTCCAGACTTTGGAGGACCAAAAACTTCTATAATATGGCCATCTTCTTTCAAAATACAATCATCTAAAGAAGAAACTATCTTAATCTCTGATTTACCATTTCCCCCCATTTTTGGATTTGACATGTTTAAAAATTATAAACTAAATTTATATAGAACCCCTTTTAAAGCTTTCTTATCTTAAAATTTGGAAGCTTTTTTCGTCTTTAATTGATTCTTCTTTAATATTTAAACTAGTAATATTTGCCCCTTCTGGACCTGTTTTACAAAGAATTAACATTTTATGAACATTAGAAGTTGAACCTTCAAAAACAGCTTCAACATAATTTTTAATATTTTTTACCCATCCTTTTAAATTTAATTTATCTGCATTATCTTTTATAAATTTTCTAAAGAATATTCCTTGAACTGTTCCCTTTATTTTTATATGAACTCTTTTCATTTTTTCATTAATTCATTATATTTTTTTTGACCAAATAAAACAAAGTAAAGTACCAAAATGCCGATGATTGATAAAATCCATAATAAATTCTGGTTCATTTTATTGTTTCCAGTATTTCTATAACCTTCTTTTTTCCTACAGCTAATATAAATGAAGCTAATTTAGGTCCGCGTTCTTTATTTATTAAAACTTTATAAGCTGCTACGAAAAAATCTGTGTTTTTAATATTTAATTCCTGACAGATTGAATAAAACTCCTGGAATAAAGAGTCTTCATCGTAATCATTATTTTCTAGTTTTTCTTTTAATAATCTCAAGGCTTGTTTTTCTTTCTCATTTATAGTTGCTAAGTTCCTTTCCTGTAATATAAATTTAAATTCTTCCGGAGCGTGTTTTTGTATCCAATTCCAAACTAATTTAGCTCTTGTTTCTGTTCTTTCATTGTTCTCATAGTTTTCTAAAACTTTTTTTATGTCTCCATTGTAAATCTGGACTAACATAGATAGATGTCTAAAATTTGGTTGGAAAGGAAGTTCTTCTGGTATTTCCTTAACTTGAGATAATTCATAGATTCTTTTTTGCTTTTGTAATTTTTCTTCTGAAATTTCTTCTTTTCCGAAGTAAATCCTTTCTAATTTATCATAATCTGCATATAATTTTATTACATCAGCATCAAAGCTAATTGCAAATTCTGTATTAGGTCTTGTTCCTGCAAATAAAAATCTAACAATTTCTGGTTCATAGACTTCTAAA
>JAHJRB010000043.1 GCA_018831025.1 Nanobdellota archaeon
AGAAGAGATCCTAGATTATCTACTCACGTTGCTTTAACATCAAGAGCTTTTGGAGCAGATAAAATATATTACTCTGGCCAGCATGATTCTTCTTTGGAAACTTCTATAAAAAAATTAAATTTCCCAATAGAATATGTAAACAACGATAAAAAACTAATAAAAGAGAAAAAAGATAATTTTACTATAATACATTTAACAATAAAAGGAATTGACTATAAAAAAATAATACCTAAAATAAAAAATAAAAATCTATTTATCATAGTTGGAGGAGAAAAAGTTCCTCCTGAATATTATAAATTAGCCGATTTCAACGTATCCATTAAAAAAATGCCCCACAGTGAAGTTTCGGCATTAGCTGTCTTTTTAGAAAACCTTAAACAATAAAAATTATAAAGAACTAAATACTTATATTCAATAAAGAGGTAGATAATTTGAAAAAATTAATAATTTTAATAGCTGTAATTTTATTTTCATGTAATGTTCTTGCTATTGATTTAAACTTAACAACTTCAACTTACGGTCCAGAATCTGTTTTCCAAGGGTATATAAGATTAAACTCCGGAAATTATCCAGCTGGAGAAAAAATTACATTAAGCAGTGATGGCAACACAAAACAATTGCAACTACTAAACTTGCTTGACTGTAATTTACTTGATTGTTCTAAAACTTTTGCAACTTACACAACAACCTCCGCAACAGAAACTTCTTTACACGCTCCTTCTATATTAACAGGATTAAAAATAAGAAAAAATTCAGTAGTAGAGGATGCTTCTTTTAATATAGCAAAATACGACACTAACTTACCAGACACTCCAACAATAGATATTGGCAATGATGGAGTCATAGAATGGTCTTATCCGGGTTACTCCACAGATAATTTTGGAGGGATTACTTTGCCTCAAATAAGTAATTTTGAAGAAACTGTAATAACCGAAAACTGCCAAAAATTTACTCTGCCTAAAGCATTAAAATACAGAATAAAAACATATGTAAAAAAAACACCCACATCCGCAACTTTAGATATTTATATTCCTAATATAGCTCAGGATCAAACAGGCAGTTGTCAACAACCATCTTTATCTTCTTGGGAAGAAATAACATGTAACATAACACTCTCCAGTCCTTTAGAAGCAGGTGATTATTATTTTTGCTTAACCGGTTCTAATAATATTTTAGCAGCAAACTCTACCTCTTTAGATAAAAAAGGATACATCGGCTGCTCTTCAATATGCACAGCCGTAAATAAAGATTATGTTATGAATTTTTCTTCAGCTAACTATATAACAACTCTAAATCAGGCAATAACATTTACCAACTCAAATACCCAAAAAGACCAGTATGGAGTTTATATTCCTTTAATGGATTTAATTAATAATTACTTAAGTTCTTGTCCAATTCAAGATGGTTATTGTATTTTGCCAATTAATATCTCTTCAAAAAACAACAACCAAATACAAATATCAAACTTAAACTATAAAGAAACAACAGAAATAGGAGAAGTATTGCTTAAACATGATTTTCTATCAAGCGTTACCCAAGAAGGAACCTCAACCCAAATAAAATTAAATTTGCCTGTTAATATCCAATTATCTAATTTTAATTTCAAAACCCCTTCAGATTTAGGTAATTATGAATTAACCGCTGATTTTTTATCCCAAACAGATATTAAACCCTATAGTGTTATTCCAGGTCCTAAACCCATAATTAATGTTTCAAAAAACTCCGCAGATATTTTAGCCCCCATACAATTCTCCGCTTTAGAATCTAAAGGTAACTCAACTTTAACATATTTCTGGGATTTTGACGATAAAACTAATTCAACTCTCTCAACAATAACACATGCATTTAGCAAAGCCGGAACTTATATAGTTTCTTTAACAGTCACAGACAGTAGTGATATTTCTTCAACAGCATTAAAAGCAATTACAATCGGAGGAACTACAACAGGTCCTTATACATCTCTAGATCAGGCATTAACTTTAATAGATGAAGCAGAGGCATACTATAACTCAGCCCCAGCCAATATAAAATCCATTTACTCTTCTTTAGGTATAAGCACAAAACTAACAACAGCAAAAACAACTTTAGTTGCTGATGAAACAAAAATTACAGAAATCTTAGACTCAATTCCAAAAACAGTTACAATAAAAGACTCTTATGAAATAACTCCCTTTTTAACAACCCCAGATATAAATTTACTATTGCCTTTGCAGGATGATAGCTTTAAAGAAGCAGCTCAATTAATTAATGAAAAAGTAGTTCAAAAAATAAATGCATATTCCTTAGCAATAAATTATTTATCTCAAAGAAATGAAGATTTTATTTTAGTAACAAAAACAATTAACGTTCCTGAAGATATTCCAAACCCAGTTGTAATAGATTTAATCCCAACTTCATTGTTAACCTCTAGAACTGAAATTATTTATATAAAACCTTCAACAGCTGAAAAAACAAATTTAAACGAATATCAAAACTTAAGATTTTCAGTACCTTCTTTAACCTCAAAGCAAAAAAATGAAATTAGCTACAAAATCATTTCAACAAATTTAAGAGACATCTCAAAACTTAAAACTTTAATATTATCTCA
>JAHJRB010000044.1 GCA_018831025.1 Nanobdellota archaeon
AATATAAACAATATTCAAACTACTGTAGACAGAATAGAATCAACTGTTGATATAATAAACACAACAACACTCAATATAGATTCTACTGTAAGCAATATTCAAAGTACTGTAAACAGAATGGAATCTACTGTAGATAACATAAACTCAACAGTATTAAGCATAAACTCAACTATAACAGACATAGAATCCAATGTATCAAACATCAATACTTTAGTTACAACAATAGATTCTACAGTAAACACAATTGAGAGCACAGTAAATAGGATAGAAGCCAATGTATCAAACATCAATACTTTAGTTACAACAATAGATTCTACTGTAAACAATATAGATGCTAACATAACTGAAATACAAACCAAGGTAGACACAATAAACAGCACTGTAAATACAATAGATTCTACAGTGAATGTGATAGATAGCACAACAACGAATACAAACACCATTGTGAATGAAACTCAGTCAACAATCAACCAGATTAATTCTACTGTGAATAATATAGACACAACTACAACAAACATTGACTCTAAAGTAGACACAATTGATTCCAAGATCGACAACATAAATTCCATACTGGAAAACATAAACTCGACTGTAACAGACACTAATACAATTGTCAACAATATAGACACAACAGTCACACAAATTAATTCGACAGTAGAAAACATACAAAGTGATATAGAATATATAAATAGCATATTGGAAGTTATCGAAGGCAAAGTTGATATAATTGATTCAACAGTAACCTACATAAACACAACAACTACTGAAATAGACTCAACAATAAATATAATAAACAGCACTGTAAATAAAATTTGGAATTTAAGTGTTGGTAAGGTAACTCTAGATGTAGGTGTTGGAGCAGAGTATAATCCTGGAGATACTGCAGTTATTACATTAACAACAACAGATGGACAAAATAATTTAGTAAATTCAACAGTAAATATAAAAGTTTACTATCCTAACGGAACTTTGTTCAATAATGGAGAGGCTGAATTAAGATCAGAAGGAAGATTTAATTATAGTTTTGTATTGCTGAGTGAACCTTTAGGAACATATACAATTGATATTGATGCGAATTATTCTGGAAATAGTGTTTTCAGGAATTTAGTATTTAATCTTGAAACTACTACCGGAAGCGGAAGTGCATATCCTATTATAGAACTAAAAGCAGCAACACCTATTGCAACATCTACAACTACAAGTATAGGGGCATTAATAAAATCAGCAACAGGGATGCCTACAAATTGCGATGAAGATTTAACTATAACTATTAAAGATATCATTAGTGGTTCTGTTGAAGTTCCTTCAGCTAATATGACTAATTTTGGAACTGGGATGTATAATTATTCATGGGAAACTCCTACAAACCCTTCAATATTTTACATAAATGCAAGTTGTTCAATTTCAGAAACAGCATACACAGGATATACTATTGTTTCAACACAATCAATAACTGCTCCAGAAGCAATCATAGATTATAACCAAATTGCAACATATGTGTGGAATTATTCAACTCGTGACTTGACTTATTATAATCAAAGTGTTGCAGAAAATATAGAACTTTGTTTGAAAGATGGACAATGCTCAGATTGGTGGATAGATACAACATTATCCAACATAAATAATACTTTGAATATAATTAACACATCTACAACAGATCTTATATTAGACACACAAATATTATTAGATTATTTTGATTGCACACAATCTAATGAAATATGTACAAAATTACAAAACATAGAGAATAATGCAACAGATATACAAACAAGAGTTTACACATTGAACATGACACAGATACCAAACCTACAAGCAGAGATTGAAAATATATACATAGATACTCAATGGTTATATTCAAATGTTGCTACTCAAACAAACATTACAGATATATTAAATGGAATAAATGACCTACAATCAAATATTGTTTATATTAAGAATAATATGTTTACTCAAGGGAATGCAACAGAAGGTTCATTTATAGTAGATTACTTATCCACAGCTTATGCAGATTCAGAAATAGCAGAAAGGATTGAATTGTGGGTCTATACAAAAGATCTTCTTGGAAATGCAAAAACTCCAAGTGCTGCAACATGTGGAATTTGGAAAGGTTGGGAAGGAGGAAGTTTTGTTGGAAATGCAACAAATGTAACTATAAATTCTGAGGGAATTTATGCTTATTGGAATATATCAAATAGTTCTGGAGGAAACTACAATTGGGATTGCACTATTACAGGAAGTACAATTGGTTTGTATGTTCCTTTCTTTATATCAGGGCCCAAATTTGCAATAACAAGTTTGACATCAAGTTCTCCAAAATATCCAAATGAAAATGCAATTGTTGAGGCGACATTTGCAACCCAAGGTGGAAGTGTTTTCCCAGACACAATTGATATGACTATTTGGAAGCCGAATTATTTAACCATATGGAAGACTGCTGATAAAAATGACTTTAATATAAAAAACAATAATATATTGTATTGGACAGAGATGATTGAAGAAAACCCCACTACCGGAACTTACTACGTGCAAATGAATGCAAATTATAATGGAATAACAGATTCAAAAACAACTCAATTCAGAATAGCAACAGGAGGTCCTTACATGGTAGTATTGCAATGTCCCTCTTCAAGTAATGTTGGAGAAAATTTGAATTGTAATGTTATTATACAAGATGAAGGAGAGGCAGCAACAGAATCAACTTGTGATGTGTGGGTTGATACAGACGGAGATACTGCAATAGATGCAACAGAACCACAAACACAATTTAGTAAAAAAACTCAGCCATTAGATAATATCACACAATCAGTAGACATCAATGTTCCAAGCTCTCACCCAACAGGAAATTATGTCACCCGAGTTTCTTGTAGTTATGCAAACTCTAAACAGCCTGATTCTACAGCGTCGGATTCATTAGTTTTTACAGAAACAACTGTTGCTGATGATTCGTCAGTACCTATTATTCTAAACTCAACAACACCAATAACCCGCATTGATGCAACCGTTCCTGACATAGTTATTAATGTAAATACATTACCCACAGTAATTTCAGGTGATGATAAAACAATCACTCTAGCAAATAAATTAACAATAAACGCTCCTACTACTATTGGAACAATAAAGGTAGAAATTCCATCTAATATTGAGATAATTGGGAAAAATTCTACTTGGCCTGGAACAATAATAGCTCCAACTTTAAAAACAGTAGTAGCTGCAACACCTACTCCAACATCTGGAAATGACATATCTATAGGAAAGATTATTGAAATTGGTACTAACGAAAAATTAATTTTAAGCAAAGCTGTAAGGTTATTAATTCCAGGACAAGCAGGCAAACTAGTAGGATATAGTGTAGGGGGAAATTTTTTTAAAATAACTACAACCTGTACTGATGATACTCAAACAACAAATGATCTATTGCCAGATGTAGGCGACTGTAAGATTGATTATGGTTCTGATTTAGTTATCTGGACAAAACACTTTACACAATTTATAACTTATACTGAAACCCCTACCCCCCAAATTACAACACCCACTCAATCATCAGGAGGAAGTGGTGGCGGAGGCGGTGGAGGTGGAATAGTTTCAAGAGTTATCGCACCAACTGAAGGAGAAACATCAACTGAAAAAGAAAAGCAACAAGAGACTAAAAATATACTAAAAGAAGTAGTAAGAGATATAATTAAAGATGCTAAATTAAGTGAAGAATTTTCATTAGAAACAGCAGAAATTAATCAAATTTTGAAAATAGAAAATGAAGTGGAAAGATTAACACCGCAAAAGATAGAAAAATCTTTAGAATTAGCAAGAGAACCGGAAGCCCGCATAGCAATAGAGAATCTATTAAACATAATTGAAGAAACGAACCAGATAATTGAACCGACCTCAAAACTAGAAGTATATGAAGTAATAGATAAAAAAACCGGAGAAAAAATATCTTTATCCAAGATAGATAAATCATTTAAAGTAGAAAAAAACACAAAGAAAATAGAACTTATAGAAGTTATTCCGGAAAGTATGGCAGAAACAACCGATGAAATACACTTCATAATCATTAAAAATCCTGGAATAATACCAAAAATATTACAAAAGGACACAGGGGAAACATTAAAAGTATTACAAAAAGATCCTGTTGTTAAGTATGTTTTCAGGGATTTAAAGAAAGGAGAAATAGTTCATATTTCTTACATTATAAAAAACAAAAAAATAGAAGAAATAGAAAGTATTACGCTGATAGGAGAAGTTGCAGATGAACCAATTTTAGAAACAAGCTTAAAAATACCTACAATCCCAGATATCTCTGAGAGGTTAGTATTATTTGTATTAATTGGAATATTATTAGTTCTAGGAGGCATATTATGGAAAAAAAGAACCTTCACAAGAAAAATCCAAAAACATGAAAAGACTAAAACAATCATATTAAGAGAAAGAAAAGAAAAACAAGGAAGAACTTTCAAACAATTTCTACATGCTTATTTGGGATTATTTAAAACATATAAAGAAAAAACAAAAGAACTTTACCTAAAGGAGCTAGAAAGAAAACATGAAATAAAACAAAAACAAAGAGAACAGCAATTAGAAAATAAAACATTATTAAATGAAGAAAAATTAAAAGAGCTTAAAAGAAAAAATATAAAACAAAAGTTACATAATTTCTTACGTTTTTTCAGATTATACAAAACTCCTGAAGAATTAAAAGAAGAAAGAAAACTAAAGGAACTTAAAATAAAACAAAAGCAAAAGGAACAAAAACTTAAAACCTTCCAAAAAACAAGAGAAGAAAAAGCTAAAAAAAGAGAATTAAAATTAAAACTTCAACATAAAAAGCAAAGAGTAAGAAACTTTTTCCACTCATTAGGATTATACAAAACTCCTGAAGAATTAAAAGAAGAAAAGAAATTAAAAGAATTACAATTAAAACAAGAACAAAGGGAACAAAGACTAGAAGTTTTACAAAAAACAAGAGAAGAAAAAGAGAGACAAAGAATCATTCAAGAAAGAATAAAACAAAGAAAACAAAAATTCCATAATTTTTTGTATTTCTTCAGATTATATAAGACCCCTGGAGAAAAACATAAAGAAGAGTTGCTCCTAAAAAGAGAACAAAAATTAGAGGAAGGGAAAAGAACTTTAGAAAAAAAAGAAAAAGAAAGAGAAAAACAACTAGAAATAGAGGAAGAACAAAAAGAACAAGCACTAAAGATAAAACAAGAGAAACAAAGATTACTGATTTTAAAAAAACAATCTATATTTAGAGAAAAAGAAAGACAGAGAATAAGAAGAGAAAGAAAAGAGAAAATTCTAAGAATTCTCCACACATTTAAACTCTACAAACCACCTGAAGAGAAAGAACAAGAAAGGAAAGAAAAATTAAGAATCTTAAGAGAAAAACAAAAACTACAAAAGGAAATCTTCAACCAAAAAGAACTAGAATTTAAACAAAAACTTAAGGAAAAAGAAAAGAAACAAGAATTGAAGCTCCTTAAGGAAGAAAGAGAAGAGAAATTAAAAGAACTTAAAAGAAAAAAGAAAAGAGAAAGAAGAGAAGAAAGAAATAAGGCTATTAAAAAGTTTTTCCAAAATATAAATTTCTTTAAAAAAACAAAAAATAAGGAAGAAATATCAAATAAAAGCAATATAATAGAAAACATCATTCAAAAAGAAAGAAGCAAAAGAAAAATAGAGCTTCAAAAATTAAAAATATGCGAGTTAAATAGACAAATAAAAGCATATAAACAAGAAAAAGTAAGGATAAATATCCCTCCGGATAATCCTTTACTAGAGCTAGGAAAAAGTGCTGCTTCTGAAAGCATAGGTTTCACTGCAAAAATAGCTAGAGCAACACTTGGAAATAGAAATTTTGAAAATATATATAATATAACAAAACGTACACCTGCAGGAATAATTTTAGAAAAACTCGAGAATATCAGAAACGGACATAAAAGACAAAAAAACTCATATAAATTTTAATGTTACTATTTATAGGTAGTGTAAATATAAAGATTTATATACTCATTTCTAAATATATTTTAACAATTCAAAATAGGCTAAAAATAAAATATAAATTATTATTAATAATATTTTTTTATCAGGATGGTTTTCACATAGCCTCTTTGCTGTAAACTCCTTAGAAATCCCTAAATCTTTCTTTGGATTTAATGCATCTGAAATAGCCTCTCCAAGGGACCATATAAAAGAAAATCAAATCTATATTTACAAAGAAAAATTATTATAGAATTAAACAGCCCTTCCTTGAGCAAATTTGCAAATACAAATAGCATGGATCCAGTTATCGATGATAAAACTAATGGGATCGAGGTAAAACCATCTTCAGAAATACAAATAAATGCTGAGGATATAATCCCTTATAAATACAAAAATAACTTAATAATCCATAGGGTTATTGAAATAGGTCAAGATTCTAATGGTTGGTATGCTGTAACAAAAGGGATATGATACTTTTACAGACCCGGAAAAAGTAAGATTTGATCAAATAGAGGGTATTTTAGTTGGAATTTTATATTGACTTATTACTATTGTAACAAAAGTTCAGATAAACTTTATTTTAAAAAATATAGTTGGTGAATAACTGGTCTAAATGTTTCTATGTTTACAAAATTATTTATATAATCTTAATAAACTTACATATACCCATAAAATACTTACAAAATTCATTACATAAACAGATAAATAACAAACATAAAATAAAAATATATAAAAAATTATAGCAGTTTTAACTTAAAAAACAGGACAGAAATAGTTATATATTAAAATATAATAATATCTAATAAAAATGAATAAAAAAGAGGTAGAAATAGGAATAGTGGAAATTGTTTTAGTAGCATTAGTAATAGTTGCTATTTATAATTACATTGAACCCTCTTACACAGGTTACGGAGTTTACACAGGATCAAAAGAAATAACTTTTACTAATACTGAAGATTTTACTTATAATGATTCTTTAATACAGATTATAGATGGAGAAATTTCTTTACTACAACAAGAAATAAATTCTTCTTGGACAACTTATGAATATCCTGATTTTACCCCAATAACAGCCTATTATGATTACTCAGACAAAACCTCTAAAGTAGAAGAACTAGATTCTCAATATCATTCAGTTATAAAAAATAAAATTTTTGATATTACATTTTTAGAATTTTTAAATAATGGAGATACAATAACAATATATACAAAATCAAGCAATCCAAATATAATCAAATTATGTAAAGCAAGCACAATCTGTAATGAAAATAATCTAGGAACAATAATT
>JAHJRB010000045.1 GCA_018831025.1 Nanobdellota archaeon
CGGCTGTGTCCTAAAAGTCAATAATTTCAAAAAAAATATTATGGCAGAGCATCCTGCCATAAATGTCAGACCTAATTGCTAAGGCTTTTTTAGAGTTTACATTACTTCCGTAAACTCTTTTTAGGCTGCCAAAACCTGATTCAACAAGTTCTCTTCTGTGATAAATATGTTCATTAAAATGCTTAGCCGCTAATCTTCTTTTACTCCATCTCTCGTGCTTTGATCTTCCCTTCCTTCTCATAGGAATATGGGCTTCAATATTGTTTTTAAAACAATATTCATGAAGATGATTCGCATCATATCCCTTGTCAGCAACTAGGATTTTAGGTTTGCTTCTTTTAATTAATATCTTAGCATCTCTAATCTCATGTGCAGGAATAACTCTTATCTTTGCTGCACAAAATTTCTTATTTTTAATGTCTAATGCAACATTAAGCTTAACAAACATTTTTGGCATTTTACCGTCTATTCTTTTCAAATAATGATAACTGGGATTTGTCCTGCAAATTCCTGTAGCATCAATGGCTATAATCTCATGCTTAGCTCCAGAAGTTAATTCAATAACTTTGTTCCACCAGGAAGTTTTGAGTTTACATGCATTATACTGCAATGCCGATTTACTTGGACACTCAATCCCAAGTAAATTTAAGAGTTTTACAACTCTTCTATAAGACAATTTACAATACCATCTTATCACTAAAGCAACTATGTGTTGGTATAATTCATACGTCTTAGGACCAAATCTATGCCCATATCTTGGGCATTTAAGCTGTTTTAATAAACACTTAATTTTATTTATTAGTTTTACCTCTTTTTTCATGTTAGACACCTCAACTGTCTAACCCCCTAGCTATGCTAGGGGTTATTTATCTTAATAAAGGTTTTTTAGAAAGATTTAGGACAGAGCCCTATAGTTCGAAAACTTTATATATGTGTTATGGTTTAATAAGTGTAATAAAAATTACTTTAATGTTAAATGTTAAATAAAAAATTAAAAGAGGGGTGCTATGATGAATAAAAAAATAGTTAGTTCTATCTTATTTAGTTTGTTTATTTTTCTTGGTTTGTTTGGTTTGACAAAAATAGTTATTGGTGATTTAAATACAGATGTTACTGCAACAAAAGTTGTATTATACGGTGAAGGAGTATATGATAATATTAGTATGACAAAAGGTGGAGTATCTGAACTTGTGAATTTGACTATTGCTGCTACTTCTGGTAGTTATAATATTACAAATATTACTATTAATTTAATTGGGGAAGGAAATTATACTTTTGATGGTTGGGTTTCTACTGCTAGTGGAGATGCTTATGAAATGGATAATAATACTTTAGCTCTTTCAAATGTAACTGAATGGGCAGATGGTAGTCCTGCATTATGGACTTGTACTAATGCAAGTTTATACCAACTAAGTTGTGAGAATAGCACTTTAGATGCCCTTTTAGATGGTGCTTATAATACAAGTATTACTTTAAAATTTAATGTTACTGCTGCAAGTAATGTGGAAGATGTTCCTGCTTGGAATATTTCAACATTAACCACAGATGGAGAGATGGAATCTACAGTGATATATTCTTATATTGATGGTTTTGCTCCTAAGCTTATAAGTCTAAATGTTACAGATGGTAATATGACTTATGTTAATGATACAGAAACTGCGAATTTCTATGAGATTGATTCTAATGGTTTACTTAAAGTCTATGCAAATATACAAGAAATGAATCCAGATTCGAATTCTGTATATTTAGTGATGAATAATAGTGGTACAAATGCAACCGATGGTGTTGATAGTTCAGCACATGTGTGGTATAGGATGACCCAGAGTGCTAGTCCAGGGTATACAACTGGGGGAGTTTATACTTACACATATACTGTAGCTCAAATGGCAGATGCATTTAATATTGGAAATCAAACCAATTTTGTTATTGTGGTTAATGATACTTATAATAATCTACAATATATAAATGGAAGTGCAACTTATCCATTTAGCTTTACACCCAATACAACCTTGGTTAAGGTAATTAAAGCTAATTTTACTACAACTCTTGGAGGTACAACAGTTACATTAACAAATCCAACAAGTAGTAATAATTGGATAGCCGCAGGAAATGCTACTATAAATATTGAAGTATCTGGAAAAGAGAAAGGTTCATTGATATTGTATTTTAAAGAAAATGGTGTTTTTAATGCAAATTACGCCAATTCTATATCTGGAGAATCCCTTATAGAAACTTTAGATGCTACAAATATTTCAACCGAGGAAGGAGAAGGTACTACTTTATATCAATGGTCAATTGATTTTGCAGGAAATCATTCAAACAATCCTTATGTGGTTTTAGTAATAAATTCTACACAAACTGGTAATGGGGATTTGAGTAATCTGCACAATTATTCATCATTTGCAACATATAATTTTGCGATAGATGGTTTAACCAATAAACCAACATTTACAGTTCCAAGTTCTACAACTGTAACAATTTCAGACAGTACAGGTATAACTTATACTTGTAATGCAGTAGAATCCCATAGTGGTATTGCTAAATACACATGGACATTGACAAAACCGAATGGTGAGGTATTAACCTTTACAGATTCTGTAACCAGTACTTCAAAAAGTAGGACTTTTAGTAGTAGCAATATTGATAGGGCTGGATCTTATAATTTAGCATGTAAGGTTACAGATAGTGTTGGTAATGAAGAAAGTAGTGGTAATACAGCATTTACAGTAACTTATCAGACAGTTACAGGATCTAGTGGTGGATCTGGTGGTAGTAGTGGTGCAATAACCCCAACTGTAAGCTTTGATGTAGACTTTACTAAAGTAACTGCTGGCAACATAAGGGCACAACAAGGATTAACTAAAAGTTTTAGCTTTGATGGATCTACCAAACATACTGTTACTTTTGATAAGGTAACTGCAAGTTCAGTAACAATAACAATTGCATCCAGTCCAGTAACAGTTAGTTTAACAATGGGACAGACAAAAGAAGTAGACATTAATGGTGATGGTATAAATGACGTAATTGTTAAGTTAGTAGGGGTAGAGAATGGATTAGCAAACATTGAGATTAGCAAAGTTGAAGCAGGTGCTCAAATAGTTGAAAAAGAGGAAAAAGAAGCTGCTGGGATGATTGTTGAAGAACCAACTACAACAACTCCTAGTGGAGGAGCAACACCTGTTGCAAAGAGCAGTACTTGGATGTGGATAACCCTATTAGTGATAGTTGCCATTGTTGGTATTGGTTATTACAGCTATAAAAAGAAATAAATTCTTTTTTTCTTTTTTATTATATATTTTTTACTTAAGATATCTTTATAAATAAATTATTTAGCTTAATTAATATGAAAAAATTAAGTATATTGATTACTTTTTTGGTATTGGTTACTTGTGTTATTGTAAATGCAGGGAAGAGTATTCCTTTGGATTTTAATGAAAGAGAGAGCTATATTATTGCTTTGTATAAAGGAGACAGGGTTTATTTTGAATTTGATAATGATGTACATAGTGTTATTCTAGATGATATTAAAGATAATAGGATTGAACTTGATATTTTCCTATATCAGGACACTAAGTTTAACAAACATCCACCGCAGTATGCTTTTTTGGATATTTATCGTACATTGAAGATTGATACAAATAAAGATCTAACTTATGATTTTGAAATAAAAATGGATAGCTTTGATGAAAAAAAAGCGATCTTAACATTTACTAAAACCAATGAGAAAAAAGAAGGATTCTTTACAGAGATTGATTATGATACTAATAAAAATAATGGATATGATTGGAAAACAGTTGGAATCCCTTTAATAGTTATAGTTGCTTTAGTAATAGTTCTATTAGTTTTTTTAAATAATTATTTAAGAAAAAGAAAGGGAATTTATTATTAAACGTCTCAAGAAATTATAAGGAAGTATCTATAATCTTATTAAAAAGGGAAATACAGAGATTATTGCAAGGATTCTGGAAATATTGTTAATCACGAATTAATCTTTTTAAGAATTCTTTGGAATAATACTTTAAGAAAATATAAAAAAAAGAAAAAAGATAAGGCTTTTAGCCTTATTCTACTGAATAAGTTCCAACAACTTGTGATGGACTTGTTACCTTAGCTTCTACTTTGTTCAATCCTTTTAACTTCCCAGCTGTTACTGCTTCTGCTGCATTTCTTGTATCTACTGCGCTATAACCCGCTACTAACAATGCTACTTTGTTTCCATTGTCAGCTAATCTAATCATAGCTTCGTTTGGTGTAAAGTCTGCTGCAGTTAAGCCAAAGACACTTTTTGCCAATGGATTTACTGCTGGACCACCAACTACGATTAAGTTTTGTGCTGCTGCGCTAGTGATCTCTTCTGCTAATACAGATGCACTAGAGGGTATTGGATTAACGACTACACTTCCACCGCTTGAACTTGTTGTTGCTGTTGTTCCTTTTATTACAACGTTTGCCTGAACTTGGTCACCTGGGATGTCTAAGACTACTTCATCACTAGCGCCATGGCTTTTTGGGTCTCTTATGATAATACCATATCTTGTTCTATGGTCTTCATCTTTTGTACCTAATGTTTGTCTAGATATTCCGCCTGCGGCCCAGGAACCTGCCCATAGTAATTCATCTGCTTCTTCTGATGATGCCGAGGTACCTAACGCTTTAAATTTGCTACTACTTCTTCCCCATCTCATAGAGATATTATCATTGTAGTCAGGCAAGTTTGTGCTATGGTAAGGCGTCAAAGTTAATTCTATATCACTGCTTGTTTCTGCTGCAGTCATGTTTAATTCCATTAATATATCTGTATCTTTAGTGTTGTCAAAGTTAATGTGCGCAAAAGGTAGGTTAGTACCAGAGCCGGAAGTATTGACAAGTCCTGCTAATTTAACCTTGTTGTCATTGGGGTCTTTATAGAATACACCAGTTTGGTTTGCAGTACCAGATGAGATACCTCCTTCTTCTCCTGCTTGCATATATAACCAGATTCTGTCTGTTTTAATGTCGCTTGTTGAAGTCCCATTTATAGCTCCTAAATCACTTCTATCAATGACTAACCCTTCAGATTTAGCTGTATGGATAAATACTGTTGCTGCAGAGGTTAAACCTCCATCTGCGTCACTTAAGTCAGCGGAATTATCGTATTCAAATGTGTATGTAGCATAGTTGTCATCACTTACAGTTAGGCTGTCTAAACATAGGCTTATATAATTATTTGGCAAGTCTATACATTCCCCTACTTTTGGTGGGTTGTCACTATCATCATTAAAGATGAAGTTATTTTCAACTCCCATGTAAGGACCTGTAAACTCTGCTGTTGTAGATGTTGTTGTTGCAGATTTGTCATTTAAGTTTCCTGTATTCCAAACCCAATCAGGATTGTCTTTATCTTCACCAGGATATGCGTCCCCATCTTTATATGTCTCTTGAGCATCTTTACCAACAATTAAAGTTGCAGCTGATGCAGCTTGATTATTGCTATCGTAGAATGTTTCGTCGTTTGTTATCTCTATGCCATTAACTGTTTCTGTACCTGAGGCTGCTATTGTTTCAGTTACTCCATCTACATCAACAACTATAGCTCCACCTGAACCAACTCTAGCTAATTTAACTGTCTTTCCTTCAGATATTACTGAATCTCCTGAATTTAAGAAGTATTCAGAACCTACGTAAGCTGTAAATTTGCTATTATCTGAGTCGGAAATACTACTTATCTTCAAGTTTTTACCCAAGAATTTAATTTCTAATGGGTTAGATGTAGTTGTTGCATTTGGATTTATAGATTCTGAGAATGCATAATAATACTTAATTGAATCTCTTGCAACTTCCATTACAACGTCTGTTTGGTAGTCATCTTCTGAGCTTGTTAATGATGTTTCTACTGTTACAGCATTTCCACCTTGATTAATCTCTAATAACTCTTCTACATCATAGTCTGAGCTTTGGAAAGTTATTGTAGAATCCAACAAGCTTTCTACGTCGGCATCTGTTAATTCTTGGTCCAAAGTATAAGACTGAGCGTCTGAAATGTTACTACCTAATGGAATGTCCTCTGTAACACCGCCAGAAACAGTCACTGTTGTTCCACCTGCTGGGGAAACAGCTTTTGTTTGCAAGTCTGCTAACAATATAGATTGACCTATTGTATCTGAAGCGGCTGCATTTTGACCTACTGCCATTGCACCACTGAAAATTCCATCCGTAACAAACGGCATCGGATAATCAGCAAGTGTATAGCTTAATGCTAGAGCTCCAGTCATTGTAGCACCTAACATCGCAGCACCTGTAGAAATAGCTGCTATTTTTTTCAACACTCTTTTTGTTTTCATAAACACACCTCCATGTGTATTTAACCCTTGAACGGGAATTTAGTCTATTTTGTTGCTTGAAAACAACTCTATTGTCGACTAAATTTAAGATATTTAACAGAGAATTTTATTTATATAGTTTTTGGTAAAGGAAAAGAGAGGTTATTTTTCGACTTTTTATATATTTTAATGGGTCTGAGGTGATTTGAACACCTGATCTCTGCCATGTCGAGGCAGTGTCATAGCCATTGTCCATTTTGCAAAATATGCAGAAATTCTAGACCACAGACCCATACATTAAATTGATTATTAGAGGAATAAAAAGGTTTTGGTAAGAGAAAAAGCCATCGAAGGAGCAAATAAAATTTTGATAAATAAATTCATAATACTTTATTCAGAGATAGGGGGCTTAATTTCCTAATGTGTTTATTATTTGAAAATCCTATTAATCTTACAAATTTTTTAACCTCTTTGTGTCCCAGAATATATAATCTAGAATTATTATCTCTTACATAAGTTTTTATATTCTTTCTTTTAATTATTTGGTTTAGTTGTTGGATTAGATGAGAATTATTTAAGTGTACTTCTAATATAGGGTATGGTTTTTTGTAGATTTTTCTCTTATCAAAATAAACAGAACCTTCTGCATCAAAAATTCCCCTTACAGTCGCTAATAAAAATTCATCTTTTGAATTTATTATTTCTTTAGGTATTATTACAGAATATGAATTTCTTCCTTTTTTCAATTTGAATCTCTCTGTTAGCATATGGAATAAAGTTTTGGAATAGTAACTTATCCTGACTGCATTACATTCTTTTTCTTTTTTGAAGTGGTGTTTTAAATTAAACAAAGATTCCATATAAGGAATTATTATCTTTTTATAATAATTCTCTTCATTCGTATGCCCTGTAAATTGTGTCAGATAATGAGATCCATATTTATTAGTAAATCCATCTCCAATGATTAATCCTATTATTTCACAAAGCTCTTTTGAAAGAGGCATATAAATATCGAACTTGGGATTATACCTATTCATTTTTTTAAGCCCCTTGATTCTTCCCGAGTCAAATAGTTTTTTATTTTTCTTATAAGAGTTTATTCCCCCTTTTATCCTCCCCCAATTACTATCTTTTTTCATGATTTTTTTATTGAAAAATTCTTTATCTTCTAAATTTCTGATTAGGTTTTCATAGATTGTTGAAGGAAGAGTTAACTCTCCATTTCTATATCTCTCTAAAGTAGTTTTAGAGATTCCAAACTTATTTTGACATTCTTTCCAGTGTTTAAATCTATTTGATAGAAGAACCTTCCTAAAGAATAAATTTCTAAATTTTCTTGATTTAAATTCTATTCTAAATTCCATATATTGATAGAAGGATAGATACTATTTAAATGTTACCCTTCCTGTGCTAGCGATACTTTTAATAAGTTAAAATAAGCCGCCGAAGAGATTTGAACTCCTGACCTACCGAGCGGATATTTTGTATCCTTTGCTCTCTTAGGCTAGCCCATACAAGGCAACTAAGCTTCTTTCGAAATTGCTCTACCACTGAGCTACGGCGGCTTATAATAAAATAGGATTTTGATTGTTTTTAAAACTTTTCATAAACTTTATATATCTTGTTTTTGGAAAATTGAGTATGAAATTATCTGTGATTATACCTGTATATAATGAAGAAAACACTGTTGAAGAATTAATTAAAAGAGTTAAAAATGTTAATTTAGGGGGAATTGAAAAGGAAATAATTGTGATTGATGATGAATCTACAGATAATAGTTTAAATATTCTGAAAAAACAAAAAGACATTATCTTACTAGTACATGTAAAAAACAAAGGGAAAGGAGCTGCTATAAGAAATGGTTTTAAAAAAGCAACAGGAGATATTATAATTGTTCAAGATGCCGATTTGGAATATGATCCTAATGAATATCCTAAATTATTAAAACCAATATTAGAAAATAAAACAAAGGTGGTTTATGGTTCTAGATTTCTTGAGGCTAAACATAAGGAGATATTTACCCATTATATTGGAAATAAATTTCTTACGTGGTTTACCAATCTTTTATATGGATCTAAATTAACTGATATGGAAACCTGTTATAAGATGTTTAGAAAAGAGATTCTAGAGGATATGCCCTTAGAATCTGACCGCTTTGGTATTGAACCGGAAATAACATCTAAAATGCTCAAAAAAGGTTATAAGATATTGGAAGTTCCAATCGTATACAAACCCAGATTTTCTAACCAAGGTAAAAAAATTAACTTATTGGATGGTTTTAAGGCTTTTTATTATCTAATCCAGTTTAAAATTAAAAAATGATAAAGGATAGATGGTTTTACTTTCCTGTAGCGGGGTTATTAGTAATCTTTGTAGTAAAATTTATTTCTTTTTTAAAGATTATAAACTATTTTCCGTTAAATAATTATGTGGATTTGTCTCTTAAATTATCAGAACTTTATTTATTATCTAATTATGGCTTTCATTTTGTTGTTCCCCATTGGTATAATGGTTTTAAATTATTTGAGATTTACCCACCTGGCTGGTATTTTTTTTCACTTCCAATTTACTGGGTAACAAATAACTTACAAATAACTACTTTGATTTCATTAATTTTAATGCTAACGCTTGGTTTTTTAGCTAGTTGGTTAATTTTCAAAAAAATCTCTAAAAAAATAATATTTTTTGTGTTTTTCTTTATGAATCCTATAATGATTGATTATATTTTCTTCATTGGTAGGTTTCCTGAGTTGTTTGCTTGGGTTGTTTATTTATTTATTTTTTATTTAGTTTTTAGATATAAAGATAAGATTTTAGACAAAAAAGGATTTATTCTATTTATAATCTTTACTTCTATTATAATAATAAGCCACCAATACGTTGCTATTTTGGCTTTATTTCTTATATTCTTATTGTTTCTAATCAAACCTAAGAAAGAAAAAATTTTGATAGCATTTATGTTGCTTGTTGTTTTACTTGTTACTTCTTTTTTTTGGGTTGATTTTTTGAAAGTAATGATAGACAGTCCTTATGCTATTAACCCTACAGCTTATCAAAAAGATAGTTTATTAGGGTTACATAGTATTATTTCATTTAATACTGTTGTTTTATTAGCGTGGTTTGGGATATTCTATTTTTATAAAAAGCAATTTATAAATTTTAAAAAAGAAAAAATATTTTTTTATCCGTTATTTATTTTAAGCATCCTTATTATAACAAGAATTATTACCCTGACTCCCCTATTTAACGAAGTACCCCCTAATGCTTACAATTTGTTTTTCTTATCTTTATCTTTATTTATGCTTTTTAAAATTAAATTTCCAGATAACTTTAAAAAAATAATTATTTTAGGACTATTATTAGTTCCTATTTTTACTGCTATATTGGATTTTGAGATTAGACCTGAGAGACAACTAGAATATACAGATGAACAAATAGAAATAATGAAACTATTTCCAAAAATAGAAAGCAAATACATTTTTATTAATAAAAACGAATTATATGAGGATAGTTTAATTGCCATAGCCACAACCAAATATAACTTATATACTCCCCTGGGATTATATAGCGGGCAGTTACCAATTGAATTAGAAAAAGAGTTTGAAACAATTAATAATGCTTTAAAGAATAAAGATTGTGAACTAGTGGTTAGCAAATTAAAAGATTTAGAGGTAAAAAACATAATATCTTATAAAAATTCTTGCGATTTATTAAAAAATTGTAATTTAAATTTAGAATCTGAAGGAAATTACTCTTGTTTGTTTACTATATAGTTATTTGACAATAATAATTTATTTAAAGTGTATAAATAAACAAATTTTATATGGTTAAAGTTGGCATAATTGGTGGAAGCGGATTAGATAATCCTGGAATTTTAGAGAATTTTAAAGAGATTGATGTTAATACTAATTATGGAAAGCCAAGTGATAAATTAATTACAGGCAATATTGGGAATGTGGAAGTTGTAATATTACCCAGACATGGAAAAGATCATAGTATCCCACCAAGTCAGGTAAATTTTAGAGCAAATATACAAGCGCTTAAGGATCAAGGTGTAGATTATATCTTAGCAACTACCGCCTGTGGGAGTCTAAAAGAGGAAATTGGAAGGGGAGATTTTGTTATAGTAGACCAGTTTATTGACTTTACAAAACATAGAAAAATAACTTTCTTTGATGATTTTTCTAAAGGAATAAAACATTGTGCGATGGCAGAGCCTTTTAATCAAAAATTAAGAAAATTGTTAATTGAAACTTCTAAAAGTCTAGGATTTAAAACTCATGAGAAAGGAACGGTAATTACTATAGAAGGTCCGAGGTTTAGTACGAAAGCAGAATCTAATATGTTTAGGATTTGGGGAGCTGATGTAATTAACATGTCAGTAGCTCCTGAAGCTGCATTAGCTAATGAAATGGAAATACCTTATGCTGCTATTGCTATGGCAACGGACTTCGATAGTTGGCTGGAAACAGAGGAGCCTGTAACTTGGGAGGAAATAAGCAGAGTAATGAAGGATAATGCTGAAAGAGTAAAAAAATTATTAATTGAGATTATAAAAAAATTAGATGACAGCTTAGATCTTAGAAAATATATTAGAACTGTGCCTAACTGGTCTAAAGAAGGAGTTATGTTTAGAGACATTACAACTTTGTTAAATAATCCTAAAGCATTTGAACATGCGGTTAATGAATTTGCTAAAAGATATAAGGAAAAAGGGATTACTAAAGTTGTGGGAATTGAATCAAGAGGATTTATTTTTGGAGCTGCAATAGCTAAAGAATTAAATGTTGGGTTTGTGCCTGTTAGGAAACCTGGAAAATTACCTTATGAAACTATAAGCGAGGAATATGAATTAGAATATGGTAAGGATAAAGTTGAGATGCATAAAGATGCTATTAAAGAAGGAGATAAAGTTTTGGTAGTAGATGATTTGGTTGCAACTGCGGGTACTATGCTGGCTGCTTGTAATTTAGTTAAAAAACTAAATGGGAAAATTATAGAATGTGCTTATGTTATTGATTTGCCTGATTTGAGGGGTAAAGAAAAATTAGAAAATGCGGGTTTTAAAACTTTTAATCTAATTGAGTTTAAGGGTGATTAAAGAATTCTAAATGGAACTTCTACATAAGGCTCTTGATATCTAGATTGACCTGGTTTTTCTATGTAATAAACCCTAACTGTATAAAGTCCTGGGTTTACTTTCCAAGAAGGTAATGTATAATAAGTATAAATTGCTTCATCATTTTTTAAATTGCCCTTGCAATATTTGCTTCCTCTGCATGAATAAAAATTTTGTCCAGCACAGTCATCTTCAGTAGGCATATAGGTTCTTGTGTCTTTTCTTAGCCCTTTGTAATATAATTCTATAGTTGGGTCTAAGCAATAATCATTTATTTTTATTTTAACTTGGATTGGTTGACCTGCTGTAACACCATTTCCAGGATTCACTGTTACAGTTGGAGCAGTTAGTTTAATTGGGTTACCGGTTACCTTTTCAAAATTAAAAGAGAAGAAAGAAATAACTAATAAAAATACTAATGCTATGATTATATTTTGTGGTTTCATTTTTATTTATTTGGTCTCATCCTGAAATATGAATGTAGGTAATCTTTTGTAGTTCTGTCTTTCCAGTAATAGACTCTGGCGTAATAATCGCCGTCCCAATCTGGTCTTGTTTGATAGCTTACTGTAAATGAATTGTCTATATCTAAACCGTAATCTCCTTTGCAGAATTTATAACGCCCGGCTTTTGTTATATCTCCTAAGCTAAAACTAGGTCTAGAGATAGTTCCATCATATTTAATTCCGCTGAAGAAGAATTCTATTGTTGGATCTACGCAAGCACCTCTAATTTGTACGTTAACATATATTTTCTCTCCAGCTTTTACTTCAGAAGGATATACTGTAACAATAGGAATGTCTTTATTTTCCTGAAGAGTTAAATTTCCTGTAAATTTATCTAAATTAAATCCTATAATTGCAACTAAAAAAATAACTACTAAAGCAACTAAGACTTTGTCTTCTGATAATTTTTGCTCATTCATTTTAGTTTAGTGTGAATGTTGTTGAGACGTAATCTTCACTTTGATAATCAAAGACTTTTACAAAGAAAATCCCTGTCTCATCTGCGCTGGGTTTCCAGTCAGCATATGTTTTGAATTTAACTACAAAAGAATTGCATAATTTCCTATTAGAACCAAATTCTGCTGCTGATGGTTGTGCTGTTGCCCTTCTAAATCCTGCATCATCATAAATTGAAATAATCCTGTTAACGCAATTTGGTCCTGGATTAACTGTAACATGAATATATTCTCCTGCGTTAATAAATTTTTCATTCATTGGTAAACTTAATGTTGTTTTTTGATTAAAAGAAGGATAAGCAGATGCTTTTCCTGTTAATTTGTCTAAGTTAACACCGATTAATGCAACAATAATTATTGCGATTAAAGAAAAAACAAAAATATGCGATTCTTTTTTTAAATCTTTTTTCAAATTAAAGCACCTCTAATGGGTTATGATAACTAATACTCCTATATAAAGTTTTTTATAGTATGTAGATGAAGATAAAGTTGAAGATGAAATTTATAAAAAGACAAATATTTTATTGGCTGCCGGTTTATGTTTATATGGTTTTGATATTTTATTTTTCTTCTGATGTTGTTAGTGGAATAGCTGGTATTGGGGGAGGTTTTAATTATATCAGCTATTTAAAACATTTAATCGAATATTCTATTTTAGGTGTTCTTTTTTATAGGGGGTTTTTTAATTCTAAATTTAAGAAAAAAAGTTTTAATTTAAGTTTAATTTTAGCTAGTTTATATGGTCTTAGTGATGAAGTTCATCAGTATTTTGTTCCTGGAAGAATTTGTAGCTCAGTAGATTTTGGGGTTGATGTAGTTGGTGTAGTAATTGGAATCTTAATTATTAGAAGGTTTTATAAATTTTTAGCCTCTACAAAAAAATAAAATGGCAAAATATAAAATAACAATTACTGATGATTGTATCGGATGCAGGGCTTGCATTGCTACTTATGAAGAAAATTTTGATTTTGATGAAGATAGTAACAAAGCTAAAGTAAAGAAAAAAATAATTGATGAAAAAGAACTAAGCAAGAATAATGAAGCTAAAGATGTCTGCCCTGTGGATGCTATAAAGATTGAGAAAGTTGATTAATTGTAATTTTAGCAATCTCAATAATATTCTCTATTTTACATCCCCTTGAAAGATCATTAATTGGTTTAGTTAAATTTTGTAAAATTGGACCTATTGCTTTTGTATTAGCAAACCTCTCAATTAGTTTGTAACTTATATTCCCTGAATTTAAATCTGGAAAGATCAAGATGTTAGCATCGCCTTTTATTATATCACTATTCTTTATCTTTGCTACTTCTGGGATTAATGCTGAATCTACCTGAAGTTCTCCGTCTATAATCAGATTAGTTTTTTTCTTAACAATTTCTGTAGCTTTTTGTATTTTTTCTATTATCTCTCCTTCAGCACTTCCTTTTGTTGAATAGCTTAGCATTGCTATTCTTGGAGTAATATTAAATAATTTTGCACTATTAGCTGTTTGTAAGGTTATTTCCGCTAATTGCTCTGCGTTTGGGTTTGGGTTAACTGCACAGTCTGCAAATAGAAAGCGTTTATTATTTATGTCAATTAAGAAAAAACTACTTATTAATCCTTTTTTAAAGTTTAAAGCTAGTTTAATTGTTTTATTAGTAGGATGGGTTGCACCGGTTATTACTGCATCTGCTTTATTATTTTTTAATAAATTCTTGGCTTCTTCTAATCTTTCATCTATGCTGCCTTTTGTTAGTAAGATAACATCAGCAAATTCCTTAATCTTAATTGATGCTTGTTTAATTCTATCATCTTCTCCTTCTGGAAAAACTATTTTTTGCATTATTCTTACTTGAAAAGAAGCATTTTTAAATTTTTAGTTAATTTTATATAATGTAATTTTTCTAATTTTCTTATGATTCAAGTTAAAATATGCGGAAGAGGGGGGCAAGGGGCTAAAACAGCAGTAGAAATA
>JAHJRB010000046.1 GCA_018831025.1 Nanobdellota archaeon
ACAAGTAATTATGATAACTTGACAAATATGACCACAACAGATACTTCTTCTCCTTATATGTATAATGCTACAATTTCTGCAGATGACATAAGCGATCAAAGTAATGTTTCTTTTTTAATAGTTGGAAATGATACAGAGGGTAATGAGTATGTTTTAAATTATTCTGCTAGTGGTCAAGGTTATAACTTTGTAGTTGATGCTGTTACACCAATTATATATGAAACAATTGATAATTTTAAACCAGAAAATTATGGTAATTTTAGTACTTTAACAGGAAGTAATGCCTTAGCAATAAATGTTTCTGCGAATGAAACAAATACTGGATCAGAGATGTTTGTGTATGCTTGTTTAAGTAATTCAACTGGTTGTGTTGGTGGAGAAGTAGCTTTAGATAATGAAACTTGTGATTCGAAAAGCAATACTGCAAATCCCTGTTATTGGTCAAATTCTACTTTTAATACGAGAAATGTTGCAGATGGAATTTATAATATAACATTTAATGCAACTGACTTAGTTGAAAATTCAAATGCAACAGATGCTTTATTTACAAAAGGATTGAATATTTTAGTTGACAATACCTTGCCTGTTTTTAGCTATATTAATATTAGTGATGGTAACACAACAAGAACAAATGGAACTAGTTTGAATAGCACTTTTAAAATAGATAATACTCAAGATATAACTGTAAGGACAAGTATTGCTGATGGAAATATTGATAGTTTGTATTTATATTATGTTTGTAATAGCACAAATGCAACTACCACAAACTTCTATGAAACTATTAAGATGAGTACAGATAGTACTATTGCAGCAAGAGGTAGTGCAGCAACATCTTCTTATATGTATAGTGGGACAATATCAAAAAATTGCTTAGAAGATGGTAATGAAACTACTTTTATTATTGTAGGAAATGACACAGCTAAAAATGAATTCCAGATAAATGATACCTCTATTTCAGTTGAAACATTATTTACAATCACTCTTAATTCAACATTAGTAAAGGTTTCTGATGTTAACGTAACTGATGGAAGCTATACAAGAACAACTTTAGATGGAACAGAATATTTACAACCAAAATTAAATACATTCAGAATAGAACTTCAGGGAGAAGACAAAGATAAGGATGGAGTTTTGCTTTACTATAATACTACTGGTTCTATGAGCACTGATGTTAATGGGTTTGTGAGTGGTTATGATGATGTATTGGTTATGAACAATTTAACTGATGCCACATCATCTGGGAATAGTAAAGTTATGTTTAATACTACAATTGATTTGGCTGGGAATAATTCCAATACAGTAGAATTTTATGTGGTAGCTAATGATACTTCTGGCTATGCTATTTTAATGGGGTCTTATAGCTATAAAATTGACGGTGGAGGTCCCAGTACTCCGACTTTAACAGCTCCATCAACAACAACAATTGGTCCTAGTGATTCTATAGAATATAGTTGCGAATCTAGTGATGGGGGGAGTGGAATTGCTAGTTGGACATGGACTTTACAAAAACCTAATAGTGCTACTATTGAGAAAACTGATACAGGTGTTAGTAAATCAACAAAGTCATTTAGTGGAACTACTGAGACTGGAAGTCTTGGAACATATACTGTTAAATGTAAAGCAACAGATAATTTAGGATATGTTTCTGGAGAAACAAGTAGTACATTCTCTGTTTCTGGAACTGCAGGCTCAACAGGTGGGAGTGGAGGAGGAAGCAGTAGTACAACACTTACTGTAAGCTTTGATGTTGACCTTAGTGATGCAAAAGCAGGTACAATTCAAGCACAACAAGGAAGAATTAAGAGCTTTAGCTTTGATGGAGCTACTAAACATACAATGACTTTTGATAAAGTTACTGCAAGTACAGTTACGATTACTATTGCCTCAAATCCAATAACTGTTAATTTAAATTTAAAAGAAGCAAAAGAAATAGATATTAATGCTGATGGGGTAAATGATATAAGTGTTACTTTAAAGAGTATTGTTAATGGACTAGCAAATATTGAAATCAGCAAGATGGAAGCTGGAGCTGCAGTAGTTGTTAAGGAAGAAGAAGCAGTAAGAGGTGTAGAAAAGGAAGAAGTGAATGAAGAAAAGATTGAAGAAAAGATTACTCCTCCTGAAAAAGGTGGGAACTGGTTATTAGTAGTATTACTAATTGTTATTTTAATTATGGGTATTGGTTATTATAGATATAAAAATAGATGAAATTAATGAAAATTTGAGAAATTTGTTTAAACACTTTTAAAAAATGGAAAATAAAACCAGAGTAGAAAGATTGGAAAATATAGAAAAATCACCAAAACCTTAATAAAGAAATATTAATATAGTAGTAAGCATTCCTAATAAAAAACAAAAACAATCCATCATAAATGATGTTAGCGCATCGACATTCTTGCTATGTGCGTGTCTCCCGCATTAACTATAAAATCAATAATTAAATTTATATATTTGAAAACATATTCAAAAAAGCAATGGTAGAATATCTAACTCAGTTATCTTTATTTGCAATTATATTAATTGTAGGAATCTCAGTAACATATTTTTCATCAAAAATAAAACTTCCAGATGTATTATTGCTTTTACTTGTAGGTCTTTTTTTTGGTTATTCAAAATTTATAACTCCAGACCAAATAATACCTACGGGCATTTTAACTTCTTTGAGCATATTTGCATTGATAATGATAGTTTTTGTTTCTACATCAAATTTTAAATTAGAAGAAGTCAAACAATTATCTCCTTATGCATTAAAAGTTTCTTTTATTTTTCTTTTTGCATGTTTGCTATTCCTAACTTTGTTTACACAATTATTATTTTCAGAAAATATTTTTATACTAAAAACTTTTCTTCTAAGCTTATTATTCTCAGCCCTTATGGCAGGAACAGCCCCAGACATAATTCTATCTGCTGTATCCAACGCAAAAAACAAGATAATTAAAATTTTACAATTTGAATCTATATTAAATACACCATTGACTGTATTAATTCCATTAATTATAATTGATTTTTATTTCGAAAAATTCCAAGCAGGGATTTTTTTAATTAAATTTTTGCAACAGATAATGACTGGCTTAGGAGCAGGACTATTACTTGGTTATATTTCCATTTTCATACTTAAAAAAATAGACTCAGAAGAAATCTCTCCAATTTTGATTATAGCCCTCATATTAGGAATTTATTCCATATCAGAAAGTATTTCTGGAAACGGAATTCTAGCTATAACAACTTTCGGATTAATTTTCGGAAGATCCCAAATAAGATCAAAAATAAAACTTCAGAAATTTGAAAGCCTATTTACAGAATTCTTAAGAATAATAATATTTATTTTAATAGGAGCAACAATAATACTCCCCTTAGATATAACCTTTTTAATAAAATCTATAATTTTATTCATTCTTTACATTATAATCAGGTTTTTAGCTATTAACATAACCTTTGATAAATCAAAACTTAAAATAAAAGAAAAATTGTTTATGGCTTTTAATGCACCAAAAGGCCTAGCAACTGCTGTTGTTATCTTTACACTAAATACTTTTAAGTTAGAAGCTATGACAACAATATTACAGTTATCATTAGCTTTCATGCTTTACAGTGTTTTATTATCTACTATAGTTATTAAATTTGAAGACAAATTTATAAAACTTAAAGAAAACCAAAAAACCGTCTTAAAAAGGCTGAAATCTAATAAAC
>JAHJRB010000047.1 GCA_018831025.1 Nanobdellota archaeon
AAAGAAAAAAATTTGTATTTGTTTGATTTGAAAGATTTTGAAAAAAAGTTTTGAAGAGAAAGTGATTTGGGAAAGTTTTAGAAAAGTTAAAGAAAAAAGATAAAGGTAAGGAGCAAAAAGGATTGGGAGATTTTATTTAACTAAAGTTTTTTTCCTAATTCATAAGCAATTCTCCCCGCCATTCTGCAAAGATCATCTGCTGTTTTTAATCCTCTAGTGTCATCTGAACTTAATATTCCCTCTGCATTTTTCAAAAGATCTAAGCATTCATTCATCTTTTGTTGGTCTTCACGGTTCATCTTTGGGTGTTTCTTTATAGATTCTATCCAATCTCTTGTTTGTTTAATATAATGCATTAAGTCTTCTTTTGATTCTGTCTTCACTCCATTACCTTGTTCAGACCACCCCCTCATTTTTGCTATCCCCTCTTTAATTGCTTGCAATTGGTTTGAGGGTACTTCAATAGATACCATTGCTTTTCCCAAATCTCTTTCTTTTCCGAGGGCCTCTTGTAGAAGAGACTTTATAGAGTGATTTATCTCTATCATTCTTTTAACATGAGCAGCTACACGGTCATACCTTGAATGCCTTAGTGCAATTTCAACTTCTTTCTTTTCTTCATTAAAATCTACAACTAATCTGTTGAATGTTCCCCTTGATTGTCCAAATCTTTCCTTAAAGAATTTATGAAGAGATTGTATTTTTTCTGTCTCCTCTGGAATTTCCTTTAATAAGTTTAATATTCTCTCTCTTAATTCAGATGGATAACTCTTGAACTCTTGGGTTGAAGAAATATGATGGAGTTTAGCAATTGTTTGATCTTCTTCTAATGCCTCCAAAAATCCTTCTATTTTTTCTATTGGTTTTCCTATATCTTTTAATAATCTTGAGACAAATTGCCTTTCGTGTAAGTCTGCTGAATTTACTATCTGCATTATTGCTCTAGCAGTTTCATTAATAGTTTTATTATCTGGATGCCCTTCTAGCCTTTTTAATAAGTTAGGGATATCTTCTAATTGATTTTCAGTATCCTTTAATCCCGCTAATTCTGTTTTTGTTTCATTTTCAGCATCTTTTGAAGACCCTCTAACTGCATTCCAGCCTCTTCTAAATAATCCAGGACTTTTTGTAATTTCTCCTCCTGCACCAGAAATGCCTCTTCCTAATCCCCTTACAAAAGAACCTGTTCCTCTTCCTGCAGCAGCTGCAAATTTATTTTCTCCTTCACTTGCACCCCCTCCAAAGACTTCTCCAAATAAACTAAAAATGAATCTAATAATATAATATGCCATCATTAAAAATAAAATTGTAAAGAAATAAGCAGTAATATCATTTACCCATGGTTGGACTACAAGTATCTTTTGGATGAGTGCACTTCTAGAACCTGAAAATGAGCTAATTCCAACTTGTTTTGCTAAAGTTCCCATCAACCATAATAAAATTCCAGAAAATAATGCTTTTAATGCAAAATTTAGTGTTGTGGGGTCTTTAAATGGGTTTTCTTCATTGCCCCATTTACCATACATGAAATAAAATACTGCAATTATTGGAATCAAATAAAGCGCAAAGAAGATTAAAGTAGAGTAGACAACACCTATATTTTTTAATTGGTCGATGTTAAAGAACCAAGTTCCTATTAAGGCGATAAATGCTGCTATAAAACCAGCCACCTTCCTCTGGTCTGGTCTTTTAAAAATAATATTCGTTCCTGCATAGAAGAAAAGAACAAATAAAACAACCCACAGAGCAAGTTTAAACACATTTTCATCTCCTGCTACTGGAACAGATAATAATTTGCTTACTATACTCCCTGGAGCTACTAAGTCTTCAAAGACATTTCCTAACATGCTAAAAAAACTTCCAGTTTCTAAAGCAAATGCATTAGGTAGCAGAGATAAAAAAATAATTAAACTAGCTAGACTTTTTTTATTCATCCATATTACCTCTTGTTTTAATAAAAATAAAGGGTTTTTCTATATAAATATTACTATTGCTTATGAAAGTTGTAGTATATGATTATTTTTGCATGGTACCCTTATTCTGTATTTTAGTTAAATTAAAAACGAAAGATTTATAAATGGTTTTTGTCA
>JAHJRB010000007.1 GCA_018831025.1 Nanobdellota archaeon
CCACCCATATCCAGGAAAATAAACTTCCGCCCATGCATGGGGACTCCACATAGAATTTTCTCCATTGTAAGCTAATCCGCTAATATATTTCACAGGTATTTTTAAACTTCTTAAAAAACTAATAAACAAATTAGTAATCTCATCACAAACCCCTTGTCTTTTTTCAAGCACCCAGCTGCTTTTTTTAACGCTTTTTTCAGTCAAAGTATTTAAGTCATATTTTACATGGGTTCTTATCCACTCTGCGATTTTATAAACCGCCTCAAATAAATCTTCCTCTCCCTGAGCTAGTTCGTTAGCCTTATTCCTTATATCTTGATTCATATCAGTATATTCTCTTTCTAAAAGATAATCTGAAATCTCTTCATTTAATCCAGTTATAGGAAAAGAAATAGTTCTATCCACTCTCCTAAACAAATTCTTTGATTTTACCTCTGCATTTAAACCATAGTTTAGCCTTTCTAAACTTCCATCATTCCATCTAAAACTTACAGAATCATCATCTTCATCAACAACAGCATTTGGTTCTGAATTAAAATTTTTTTTAGTAACTTCCTGATTGACATTAGAATAAAGTAAGAAATTTAATTTTGTTTCAAAATAGTCTAGTCTACTACTACCATCTAAATAAATTAAAGCAACTTCTCCATTAACATTTACATCAGTAACCACATAAGTATATTGGCTAAAATCTTCCGCATTTACAACCGACAACAATACAAAAAACAAAAGTAGTATTTTCTTAAGCATGTTCAATATGAAATGTTTCAAATATAAAAAACTTTACAATACCTCATTTTTTATAACATTAATAAATTGTTCTAAGTCTTTTTTCTTAATATTAGCCCCAACCGCATAATCATGTCCTCCGCCATAACCCTCAAGTCCAATTAAAGCTTTTTTAACAATCTCCGGTAGTTTAATCCCTTTTTTCTCAGGACTTCTTAAACTCATTCTTACTTCATCATCTTTTTCTCTTCCGACTATTATGATCTTATCAGGATATTTATACATAAGCTCATTACTTAATTCAGCGGAAAAGCTAAGCTTTCCAGAGGGATAAATAAAAATTACAATCTGTTTACTCTTATTTTCTTTAGTAGCTTGACTTAATAGTATTTTATATTCCTTTTCAATTTTTTCAATTCTTCTTAACAATATCTTTGTAGCTTCGTTATTTGCTATTAATAACTCATTAGGATCTTTTATTCTAATTAATATCTCCATATTTCTCTTAACATCTTCTGTCTTGCCTTTTAGAGAAAAAGAAAAAATCCTAATTATCTTTCCTAAATTTGTATTAAACAAAATCTCTTTTTGTTCTTTTATCTTATCTAATAATTCTGGATATTTTTTAATAAATCGATTGATAAAGCTAGGGATTTGATAATCCGCAACTATCCCCACTGTAGCCATCCATAAATCATCATTAGTTAATTTATAACACCAATAACTAACACTTCTATTATCTTTTTTATTTTTCAATCTGGGGTTATAATATTTTACCCCTTTAACTTTAACAATAGGATGATGGTCAATCCAAACAATAGGAACATGAACATTATCAACAAAATCCTGCTCAATTATCGGCTTGTCAAGCACAATTATCAAATCAGGATTATATCTTCTTACACTTATTAAAAAATTACTATCCAGCATAGGTTTTCCTTTAACAACAACTCCAATTCCTTTTCCAAAGTGTTTTTTAATAAGCAGATAGCTAACTAACCCATCAGGATCATCATCAAAAAATATCAATGGATTTTCACTTTTCTTAATTAGTTCTTTTATTTGTTTTAAAGTAGTCATATCTTCAATAAAACCTCATTAATCTCTTCCTGTTTCCAGCCTTGTTGTAATACTGCCTTAATTAAATCTTGTTTATTATATCCTTTTTTTAAATTTTCATCTATATAATTAGCAAGAGGCATTAATCTTTCATCAATTTTCAAAACTTCATCGATTTCCTCTTTATTCCAGCCTTGTTGTAATGCAGCGTTAATTAAACTTCTCTTTTTATATCCTTTTTTTAAATTACCAAAGATATAATTTTTAAGCTGGCTTAAATCTTTTCCAGGTTTTTTCTCTTCAATAATTTCCTCTTTAGAGATTTCTTCTTCAGAAGGTTTCTCTTCTATTCTTTCTTTTTTCTTAAATAACTTAGTTAAAAAATCAAAATTTAAAGAATCTAAATAACCTTTTCTCTTAGCAAAAATAACACCAACTACTAAAATTATCACCATAATCCCTAATAAGCTTGCCCATAAAATCATCCCCCCAATACCTTCATCCTTTATACACGCACCATTCTTACAAACACTTCCACTAGCACATTTAACATCTTCAGGACAATTACCGCAATTTTCCCCGCTTTCTTTTTTACTATTGCCACAAACACTAGTTTGCACAACAACGGGTTCAGTAATAACTGGCTCAACAACAGTCTCTTCAATAATTATTGTCCAAGTATTGGACTTATCTCCAATAAAGACTTTCAAAACTTTAGTTCCTGGTATCGCTGCATCATATTCAAAAGTCCCGGAAGTTTCAGGCAATCTTAAGTCATCTAAATACCATTCAACACTTACATTATCCCCGCCACTAACTGCAAAAGTTTTTTTCTCTCCTTTCTTCATTGTTACACTAGTAGACACAGGAAAAAAATCAACATCCACACTTTGGAAAAGTGCTTCACCTTCAACCGTTAATTTAACATCATTGCTTTCTTTATCATCAGTATCATTATCTGCAATAAAAATAACAGAGAATTCCCCCGGATTATTCGCAGTTATATCTACTCTGTTATCAGAGTCTATTTCAATAGTAATCCCATTTAATCCTTTACTCCCTGCTTTATACTTATACTCCAAATTAGTTCCATTATAGTAATCATCTAAATCAATAACATTATTATTATTTCCAGTAGTTAAATTCAAAGTAGGAATATTAGTAAATTGAATTTCCTCAGAATCTGCTAAGACAATATTCAACATTAGCAAAAATACAATTAAGATTAAACCTCTTTTCATATCATCTATAAATAATAAAGAATATAAAAAATTAACTTATTTTTCTTTGTCTATTATTTCTTCTTCTAAAATTAGAAGTTTTACTAGGTCTAAGTTTTTCTGCTCCCTTGCCTCTGTTTCCCCTCAATCCTCTGGATTTTCTACCGCTACTTGTTAATCCTCTAAAAGCCCTTCCCTTTCTTTTAGCCAAGCCTTTTAATTGTTCATCTTTTTTAATTTGAGGATGATCCCTATCAACTAAAATAACCTCATAAAAAGCATTTTTTCCGTCTTTTCCAACAGGGTATGAATTTAAAACTTCACAATTTTTAAAATTTCTATTTGCTCTTGTTTCAGCAATGCTTTGATAATTTTTATGGACAATTTTTTTTGCCCTCATTGCTTTGCTTCTTCTACCTTTTTTTAAACTCCCTCTTCTTTGCCTTCCTCCTCTTAAAACTCTAACTCTGGCAAGAATTATCCCTTGTTTTGCCCTATAACCTAAACTCCTAGCTCTATCTAGTCTAGTGGGTCTTTCTATTCTTACAACATTACCTTCTCTTCTCCACTTTACTAATCTCTCAAACCAAAGTTTCTTTAAAGTACTATCTTCTCTTCTATTTTTCCATAAAGTCTTTATTTTACTATATAACATTTCACTAAAAGAACTTAAAATTTTATTTTTAAAGCTTTCTATAGCAAA
>JAHJRB010000048.1 GCA_018831025.1 Nanobdellota archaeon
CAGATAAGCTTTTTTTGTTAAAAGTAGTAAAGGAATTCAACCCTGTTAAATCCAAAAACTCATTTATATTTTCTAAATCCACAGGTACATTTCTATGCACATTTAACATCTTTCTACTTTTAATCTTTAAATTATATTTATCAATCCATCCCACATTATCCAAATACCTTTTTAATTCATTAAAATCTCTTAATCTTAAATCAAATATCCCATTTTTCCTTTTTTGTATATTAAATCTAATACCCTCCTTCAATAAAAGATAAGTAATAACATTTATAGTTTCAGGACTTTTTTGTACAAAATCCAAACCTCTACCATCTATATGGCCTTCTAGTGAAACAAAAGTTCTTAAAAATTCTTTTCTTAATGAATTAGATAAAGAAATGTATTCAAAGGGTACTGATTTATCCTTAACAAGAAATCTCCTTTTAATATAATCAACAACGAATTTTGATCTTATATAAAATTCTTTACAATCATTTTTTACTCTTATATCAGCAATTTTTATCCCCATTTTATCAGCAGTAATCCTAATCAACTTCTCCATAGCTTCAGGATAATTTTTTTGAGAAGCCATAATAGTATTATTTCCAACCCACCCATCCGATAAAATAAAAGCAATCCAGAAAATGGCATCTTTATCCATATCAAACTCTTTTATAGTATGGATTTTATAATCCTCAATAATATCCTCCTTTCCTAAAACAAACTTAGACTTTTCAAAGAAACTTACTAAACCCTTCTTAACTTTTTTATTTTCAGTATCTTTTGATAAAAATCTTATCAAAGACCAATACTCTTTTTCTTCTAAAAATGCTTTTTTCCATAATTCTTTTTTAGAAAGTTTCAATAATAACCTTAATTTATCAAAATCTTTATTTTCCAAATGAGAAAATTTAGTAAAATCACATGTTCTCATTTTCAATTCTAATGCATCTTTATAAGTTAAAATATTATATTCTTTTTTTAAATAATCTAAAATTTCATAATGTTTAGGAAAAGTTAAATCCCCCTCATGGGGAAGCTTCTTAATATTAACTAAATAATCATTAATCTTAACATCTTTTGCAAAAACCCAAAGCAATTTCCCACTTCTATTGACCAAAAATCTATGTATATCATTTACTTTTATTTTTCTTCCACTCTTTGTTTTGATACCATAAGCATCCCCTTTATAATCCACAAAATAAGGCATACATTTCCCCTTCTCTAATTCATTTTTTTTATTTAAAGAATAAGTCCAAGAATTTTTTAAAGAATAAATAGCACCATTTTTTATAGAATGTAACTTTTTCCCTTTCATATCCACAATTTTTTTCAAAGCATGTCCATTAATCAGCTTGCCATTCATAAATACTTCCTGATCCATAGTTAAACTCCCCATAGTTTCTATAGGATTCATCGTAGCAAGCACAAAAAACGGCGGATCTATTACAAAGGTTTGTCTTCCAATAGTTACTTGCTTTTCCTGCATAGCCTCTAATAAAGCAGATTGAGTATTATGAGATATTATTCCCCCAAATCCAGCCACAAAAGAATGTGTTTTATCAATAGTAAAATCATATAACCAATAGGGTTTTTTAGGAATTACTATATTCTTATCCTTAACAAAATCACAATAAAAATCACCTTCAACAATTTTTTTGAGGTCTTTTACATCATAAATTTTTTCCAAATTACTTACTATCCTATTTAAAATAACTCTCCCATGTGCTTTTCTATTATTTATATTTTCCAAATTCCAAGCATGCATATTAGTCAATTTATAAAAATCTTTATGTGTAATCCCCAACCTTTTTCTTAAATCTCTTAAATAAAGATGTAAATTAGGAATAAGATCTATTTGTATATCTCTCAATTTTTTCTTAAGTTTTTCAAATTTATCCTTATTTTTTTGTGTTAAAAAACCCACTTTTTTATTAAAATCTAAAATATTTTTGCTATAAAACCTAACACTATAAAAATAGCCTTTCCCGAAATTAGTTTCAACATACTTATGATTTATCTTACTAACAATCCCCAATCTCAATAATAAATAACTCAACTTATTAGCAATTTTCTTACTTTTAGTAGTTATTTTTATACTATCTTTATCAAAACCCCCATCACATTCATTATAAATCTTCAAAAACTCAGAGATTACATCATCACTAGCTTTCATAATAAAAGAAGGAATATCTTTGTCTTCTGCATGTGTAGAAAAATCATAACCTAATGCTTCCATCAATACAGCCAAAGATTTAGAAGTTAAAGCAATTCTATACTGCTCCCTATTCATAGTTATTCTTGGTTTATAAGAAAATAATTCATCTAAAAGTGTAACAAAATATTCTAATATGTCCTTGTCTTTCAAAGATAAGTGTAACTCACCTTTTTTATTATGGTAACCCTCAGCAATAAGAAAAGCCATAAATCGAGCCAGATTTTTATCAACTTTTTTCAATTTTCTAATTTTTTTAAAATCATTACAAGTACTATTTGTTTTAATATACAAAAACTCATTATTAACCTCAAAATCCATATACTTTGGTTTTAATTTCAAATAAGTTTTAACAAGATTTTTATCAACTTCAGAAGTTATTTTTAATTTTTTAATAACCTGAGATGCATACAAATTCTTAAATTTCTTTACTTTTTTATATATTTTTTGTCTCCTAATTATTTCTTTTTTAATATCTTCGGATTCTTTAATTATTTGAGGATTATAATTTAGATTATTATCAAAATCTACCTTAATTTTTTTAGGAATGAGTACACATTCTCCAGGGTATAAATTTTTACTATCAATTGTTTTTACTTTTCCATTTTCAATGGTAAAAAAAGGATGAACCATAGAGGTTTTAATTTTTCTTCCACTCATTAATTCAATATCATAATAAGGATGCATTGTTTTTTGTTTATACAAATACTTCACTTTTCTAGGTTCCATTTTAAGAGTATCTAAATTAAAAGAAGGAACCCTAAAATCTTCTTTAGGAGTTATCCAATATTCACTTCCATTTTTAACAGTTTTTTTACCATTGTATCTTTTAAACACATTTTCAATAGGCATTAAATCTCCATTAGCTAATAAAATATCAGTTCCTTTACAAACACATTTAGCCGGCGCTCTATTAATTTCATCAGCTAACATAAAATTAGTGAAAATAGGTCCTTTTATGACAAAAAAACCTTTACTTTTTTCATAAGAAGTCAACCCAATTATATCTGTAGGTAATAAATCAGCAGTAAACTGCACCCTCTTAGTCTTACAGCTAGTTACATAAGATAAAGCTCTCATAATTAAAGTTTTAGCAATTCCAGGAACTCCCTCTAGCAGCACATGACCATTAGAAATTAAAGCTCTTAATATACTATCAATAACTTTTTCCTGTCCAACAACAACCTTGCTCATTTCTGTCTTAACTGCTTGTATATCCTGGTGAAATTTTTTCAGTTCAGCTTCGCTTATATGTGTTGGTTGAGTGGGTTTTAAGCTCTTAGAAACTGCTTTTTTAACTCTCGCATGGATTCTCCCAACTATAGAATTCTTCTTCTGAACCATATACTGGAAAAAACAATTTCAGATATATAAATGTGTGTTACTACTTTTTAAATTAAACAAACCCAATACTACCTAAGTATTACCTAAGTATAATAAAGAAATATTTAAATATTAGTAGATATTACCAGAATGTACATTAAATGTAATTAAGTGGTACCTAAGTATGAACAAAACTCAGGAAAGGGCCTTAAATTGGCTCATAACACAAGGATACAAAAAGCAGGATATTATCTTTAAACAGAGTTCTCCGTGTTTTTTTGTCAAAGAAAAAAAATATGATATAAAAAGATTATACGGCAATCAAATTATTTTCTACAATAAACAATATTCTCAATTAAAAAAACAATCCAGCACAATAATCTTAATATTTAGGGACAATGAATCTGAACCTTATCTTAAAATAAATTTTTCAGAAATAAAAGATCTTCCTTCTCGCTATAAGGATATAGAAATCAATTGGGTTGACATCTCAACTAAAGTAAGAACGCTTAGAGTATCTGAAAAAACAAAAGACAGATTGCAAGGATATGGAAAAATGGGGGAGGACTTTGATACACTACTAAATCGTTTATTAGAAATCGTAGATAAAAATGAAAAATAAATTATTAATTGCAATGCTTAGTATAATTTTAATATTCATTACTATAGCTATTGCTCAAGAAGAATATGTTTCATCTTCTGTAGTACAATCACAATTCTCAGATCCATCAATTAAACTTTCATTCCGTTCATGGGGAGAAGGACAAACTACTACCATACGCCTGGATGATTACTTCATAGGGGAAAGAAAAGCAGATGATAGGTTCTTACATATTACCCCTCCAGAAATTTATATAGAAATAGACCAAGAGACAAGCATAGCAACATTAAAAGCAAGAGGTAAGTGGTTAGGAACCAGAGATGTAATCTTCACTCGCTCAAGCTTATATAATTTAGAAAAATCTATAAGTGAATTAAAAGAATTTGAATCAGAGTTAGTAGCAAAAAGAATAGCTCCAAAAATACAAGCGCAATTCACAGAACCGCAAGATCTAGCTGTATATAGTTATATAGAAAAAGTCTTAACTGCTTTAGAGCAAAAGAAAAGCAAAGAAACCCCAGAAGTAAAAGCAACATTTGCACAGAATCGTCTTAATGTAGCAGTAGGAAAAGATATAGATATGAGTGTGGGTGTAGAAACAAGCTCAGGAGGAATCGCAACAAGAAAACCAAAATTAGACGTCAATGTAAGACCAGATGGAGTAACTCCAACTGAAGGTGAAGTATTAGAAGAAGGATTCCCTGTATTCTTATTATATCCTTTAATATTAATTGGATTAACAACTTTAATCGCTTTAGCAGTGTATATTAAAAGGAATAAGTCTCAACTAAAAAGATTAATCCCAAGAATAAAAACAACTGTCCCTGAAAAGATAAGAAAAGATGCTAAAGAAATCCTGGATTATAAGAAAGAAATAAAACAAATATTATCCAATATTAACAAACTACCATTAAAAGAATCTTCTAATAAAATATTTGAAGTAATTAAAAAATTCTTTAATACTTTAACACATCCGGATTACGAGTTCACATATTCAGAGGTAACAAAAGAAATCTTAGAAGAAGATCTAAGCAGGTCTACAAAGAACTTCTTAATAAAATTCTCAAAAGAATTAGAAAACATAAGATATGGTAGCAAGGAATTAAGTAAAAGTGATTTAATAAGTATTGCAAATAAATTAGAACAATCAATAGATATCTCTTTAAGAGATATTTCAAAAGTGCAAACAAAAGAAGAGATTAAGTTAGAAAGAAGTAAACCCATATTAAATTTTGTAATAAAGACCAAAGAATATTTCTTTAAATCAGAAAAAACAGAAGAAAAAAGAAGAGTTCCATTTACTGAAAAAATAAAGAATTTCTTTAGGTTAGAGAGCAAAAAACTTTCTTCAAAAGAATTAGAAAAAATAGCTTTACAAAAATTAAAAGAGCAAAGACAAAAGAAGATAGAAAAAAGAAACTCTATCAAAAGATTCTTCCACGATAATTTTGGTTTATATAAAACCCCAGAAGAAAAAACAGCAGAAAGAAGAAAAAAATTAGAATTTAAATTAGAAAAAGAAAGGATAGCAAGGAAGATACAAACAGAGAAAAACAGAGAGAAAATAAAGAAAATAAATGTAGTGAAAGAATTTTTCCATAGTTATATCGGTCTATTCAAAACAACTAAAGAAAAAGAAGCTGAAGAGCAAGAAAGATTAAGAATAATTAACGAAAAGATAAGAGAGAAGCAACAAAGAAAACTAGCAAGAAGAAATGCTATCAAAAGATTCTTCCATAACAATTTTAATTTATTCAAAACAAAATCAGAAATAGAAGCAGAAGTAAAAGAAAGATTAAGAATAATTAACGAGCAAAAGAGAGAAAGATTACAAAGAAAATTAGCAAGAAAAAGGAGAATTAAAGGATTCTTTAATAGTTATTTCGGATTATTCAAAACTACTAAAGAAATTGAATTTGAAAAGCAAGAAAAATTAAGAATAGAGCAGGAAAAACAAAGACTTAAACAAAGATTAAAAGATGAAAAAAGGAAATTATGGTTAGCTAGAAGAAGAGCTGTAAGCGACTTCTTCCACGATCATTTAGGATTATTCAAAACTATAGAAGAAAAAGAATGGATAATAAAGACCGAATTAAGAGAAAAAAGATTAAAAGCTATAGCTAGAAGAAAAGCAGTAAGAACTTTCTTCCATGATTTCTTAGGAGTAAAAACACGTGAGGAAAGAGAACAATTAAAGTTAAAAGAAGGCAAGCTTAAGTTAAAGGTTTTTAAAGAGAAACAAAGATTAAGAACTGAAAGAAGAAGAGCAATTAGGAAATTCTTGCATGATAATTTTGGTTTATATAAAACTCAGGAAGAAAAAGAGTCAGTAAAAATAAACAGGCTTAGAGAAAAAAGAATAAAGACATTAGCCAGAAGAAAAGCATTCGTCCATTTCTGTCACAATCATTTAGGATTATTCAAAACAAAATCAGAAATAGAAGGAGAAAGAGATAGAAAAATTAGATTAAAAGAAAAAGTAGAAAGAGAAAAAGAAAAGAACAAATTAGCAAGAAGAAAGACTGCAAGAAAAATATTGCATGATTTACTAGGACTTTATAAAACTCCAGAAGATATTCAAGAAATTAAAGCAGAAGAAAGAGTCAAAAAACTAAAAGAAGAAATTCTAAAAGAAAAACAATTAAAATTAAAAATAGAATCAAGAGAAAAGAGAAAAAGAGTTTTAAGAAGAGTATTGCACAGGTATCTTGGATTTTATAAAACAAAAGAAGAAATAAGAAGAACTAATGCAAAAGAGCATTTAGAAAAACAAAGGAAGCTTAGATTAAAAGAAAGAAGAAAAGAATTATTACACCAGTTCTTACATAACAAATTAGGCTTCTATAAAACATCTGAAGAAAAGAGAATAATAAGCAGGAAAAAAGAAATAATTAAAGAAGAAAAATTAAAACTTAAACAGGAAAGAAAAAGAGCATTGCATCAATTCTTACATAATCAATTAGGCTTCTATAAAACACCTGAAGAAAAGAGAATAATAAGCAGGAAAAAAGAAATAATTAAAGAAGAAAAATTAAAACTTAAACAGGAAAAAAGAAAAGAATTGCATCAATTCTTGCATGATAAACTTGGATTCTTTAAAACCCCAGAAGAAAAAGAAAAGATAAAGGAAGAAAAAAAGATATATCGTTTAGAGATAAAAAACAAGATAATAGAAAAAGTAAGCTTAATCAGAAGATTAATACCAAGAAAGAAGATATTACCAAGCGATGAACTTCATGTATTAATAGAATTAGAAGAAGAAGCAATAAAGCATGGAAAAATAAGAAAAGCAAAAGAATTACAAGAAGAAATAAATAACATATACAGAAAAATAAAATTCCACAAAGACCATCCCACCTTAACTAGAGATTATGATATAATAAAAAACAAAATAGAAGCTGTAAAAAACAAACTACATAATTTAAGCAAGCAAACCTCATTTACTAAAAAAATAAAATCTTTATTCTCTCCAGAATTAGAAAAAGACAAAATAGATGAGATAGAATTTTTAATCAAAAAATGTGATCAAGCTTTAAAAATTAACAGAGAATCAAGAGCGCAGCAATATTACTTGAGAATAATACAATTATATAAAAAATTAAACAGAAATTCAAAAAGGTCTGTCCAAACAGATATCATATCATTAAGAGAAGAGATAGCAAATATTTCAATAAAAGAATCTTTAGAGCGCGCTCATAATGCATTATTAAGAGGAGATACTTCTACTGCTAAAAAATTATACAAAGTTATCCATGCAAATTTCCCATATCTTCCAACAAAATACAGAGAAGGATTACAAAGAGAAAAAGTTTCATTAGCAGAAAAACTAGAAAAGAAAAAGAGAAGATTTTTTATAAGTATACCAAGAATTCCATTGCCTGAATTTAATATACTTACTTTATTCAGCTTGGAAAAAGAAAAGATAAAAGAGCAATACAATAAAATAAAAGAATTCAGTCCAAAAATATTCAATAAAACTCCAAAATTCTATGAAGAGCAGTTTAAAGATTATTTACTAGCAAGAAAACCAAGATTTATTTCAATACAAACTGATACAATTCCAAAATCCCAGATATTAAAAAATCAAAACAAAAAAGTAAGAGAGATAGCAAAGCATATTTCATTAATTCACAATTCATTAAACAAAAAAGATCATTTAGAAGCAAAAGAACATTATCAAACAGCATTAGAATTATTTAAAGAATCTGCTAATGAAATTCCTGAAGAGATTCATCATATTGTATACTCTAAGCTTAAACCACTAAAAGAAAGAATACTCCATATTAGCTTAGCAAATTTACTCTCAGAAACACAAGGGGCAATAAAAAGGGAAGAGCATGATATTGCTAAACAACTGCAAGAAAAAGTTAGGGCAATTCACGAGCACCTCCAAAAAAACAATGCTCTTCCATTTGCCCCTTTAACCCCCTCAATCCTAACTCTAATCAAGGATGCAGAAACAGCAGTGAATAAGAAAGACATACAAAAAGCTAAAGAAAAATATCTTCAAGTAGAAGAAGCATATAATAAACTCTCCTCTCAACAAAAAAAAGATATATACCCTAAGCTTCTAAAAATTTACAAAGAGTTAATTAAAAACTAAAATTTTAAAAACTTACATCCTTTAAACTAAACCATGAAATATAAAATCCTAGATGATTTAACCTCAGATATTATGTTTGAAGCATACGGTAGTAATCTAAAAGAAGCATTTGAAAGTTCTGCTTTAGCTTTATTTGATATAATCTGTAAAATAAAAGCAGTAAGACCTCTTAAATCAATTCATATTGAATTATCTGCAGAAAACAAGGAAGAGTTAATGTTTTCTTGGCTGCAGGAATTAATCGCTAGAGTAGACTTAGAAGAAATGTTTTTCTCAAAATTTGAAATAATTGAAGTTTCTGAAACTAATCTAATAGCAAAAATCTACGGAGAGCCAATATCTCCAAAAAAAGGTGAAGTTTTAGTTAAAGCTCTAACAAATCATAAATATGAATTTAAAAAAACTAAAAGCGGGTATAAAGTTACAGCTGTTTTAGATATCTAGATAAAAACTTCAATAACTTTTGCATTTACTTTGTGTTTATTTATCAGCTTAAAGATGTCATTTCTATATTGGATAGGAAGTAATATACAACTTTTTCCTAATTTTTTTCCATCATATTTTTCTAACAATCCCTTATAAACCTTATCCTTAATTCTAAATCCATATATTTTATTAAGAAAAGAACCCCTATTTTTATCTATTCCATCCCAAAAAATAATAACAAAATGCTTAACTCCAGAAGGAAGTTTTTTATCTTCATAATGACCATACAAAATAATTCCAGTAGATGCTATGCTTCTCTGTAAACTTTCCCATTCTTTTAATTTTCCAATTTTTATACTAAATTCGTTTTCAACGCCTTTTGTCTTAAATAATACTGCTTCCCTACTACAGTAAAATTTACCTTCTATATCTTTAATTTCATTTTCAAGTTTTTTAGAAATTTTTCTAACTTCAATAAAAATGTCTACATCACTTTCTTTTGTTTCTTCATTTTTAGCTGCAGAACCGTACAGAACAACTCTTTCTATATTTTCAATATTTTTTAAATTATCTAAAAGGTAAGCTACAAAATAACTTGCATATTTTTTTAGCATTTTATCAATTTTTTTAGCTCAAAAAATAAATTTATTTTTTCTTGTAAGATGTCTTCTGTTGCAGGAGCCCCATAAGCTAAGTCATCCCTTTTTTCCTCTATTTCCCTCATTTTATTTATTATCTCATCAATGTTCTTGATAGATTTTACTTGAGAAGTTATATTGTCTTGTACTTTTTTAAGGACATTTTCTTTTCTCTTCTTAAACCATCGATGATCTATTCTAGAACCTTCTTTTATTATATCCTGTTTATGAAAATACAATTCTAAAAGAGTCTCTGCTCCAAGTGAAAGTAAAAATGCTAATCTTCTTTGATGAGAAACTAAACCATTAGAATCTTTCGATGCTGCCTCTATCTCATCCAAAACTTCCTTCAATATTTCGTCGTGTTTCTCTTTTTTCACTTTAAGACATTTATCTTTATTTTGTTAAGACATTAGTCTTTATAAGTTTTTCTATTTTAAGTCATTTGTCTAAAGATATATAAGACATTTGTCTTTAATAGAAACCTTATTTAAAGCTCTAACAAATCATAAATATGAATTTAAAAAAACTAAAAGCGGGTATAAAATTACAGCAGTTTTAGATATCTAAAGGAAATTTATTTAAAGTTGCTCATTCTTAAAAAAACTATGAAAGAGAAATTACAGCGAATAAATGACTATGAATGGTTACTTCCGAAGTCAGTTAGAAAAGGAATGAGAGTGGACGCTAAAATAATAGCAAATAAAGCAATTTTAGCTGCAATTGAAGATGAAGCTGTAAATCAGTTAACAAATGTTGCAATGCTTCCAGGAATTCTAAATCCAGTAATAGGTTTAAGTGATATGCATTTCGGATATGGACTCCCAATGGGTGCTACTATGGCCTTTGATAAAAATGAAGGCATTATAAGTAGCGGATGTACGGGATTTGATATAAATTGTATTGATGGAGATACTAAAATCTTACATTCTTTTGGATATACAAAAAAAATTAAAGATTTTGAAAAAACTTTCCAACAAGACAACATAGTATGTTTTAATCCTACAAGCAAATTAAAGAATACAGATATAGCTCTTTTTATGAAAAAAAAGACTGGATTAAAAAAAGTCTATAAAATAAAAACAGAATATGGAAAAGAGATAATTGCTACAGAAGATCATCCTTTTTTTACAAAAAATGGAAAAATAAATGTCAAAGATATTAAAGTAGGAGACCAAACTTCTTTTTATCCTTTTGAAGGAATATCTTATGAAATACCTAAAGAATTTACCATAGTTGATTTAAAAGATATAAAAAAAGAAAATTCCAAACAAGAACTAATTAAAAATGGACTTTTACCTCTAAAATCTAGCAATTTGAAATTATCTTATCTATTGAAGTTATTAGGATTTCTTTTAGGAGATGGTCACGCATATAGAACTAAAGATGGTTACGGGAGATTAGATTTCTATAGCAAAGATGTTGATGATCTTAAAGAGATACAAAGAGATATTGAAATGTTGGGTTATAGAGGAAATATTAATTCAAGACAGAGAAGCCATAGTATTGATACATTTTATGGAAATGTTAAATTTGATACTATTGAGAACACTTTAAGAGTGAATATGCAATCTTTATTTGATATTTTAGAAGCATTAGGATTAGTTTTAGGAAATAAAGTCCATAATAAATTTAGAATTCCAGATTACCTATTTAAATTGGCATTATGGCAAAAGAGACTTTTTTTAGCATCTTTTTTTGGGGCTGAATTAAGTTCCCCTAAGACTGTAACAAATCATGGATATAACTTTTATGGATTGGTATTGTCTCTAAATAAATCAGAAAAACTTCTTAAAAATATTGATTTTTTCCTAAAACAAATAAAGTTAATGCTGAATGATTTTGGGATAGAAAGTAACATAATAAAAATAAGAAAAGAGTACGAAGGTAAAAAAGGCATTACTTATCGAACAAGACTACAAATATCTTCAAAACCAGATAATTTAATTAACTTTTTTTCAAAATTAGGATATGAATATAATAAGGAGAAGAAATTTTTATCTAATATTGCTACAGCCTATCTTTTAACTAAAAAAAAGATATATCTTGAAAGGGAAGAAGCTATTGATAAAGTAAATGAATTAAAGAAATTAAAAAAACCTAAAGAAATATTTAAAGAATTAGTCTCTGAACATGTAAATAAAAGATTTTTAATTAGAACCCTTTATGAAAAAAGAAAAGATATTAGAATATCTTTTAATTTTCTAAAATTTGAAGATTTTTTAAAAGAAAAAATAAATAATTTAGGAAAAACAGGACAAGTCTGGGCTAAAATTGTTGAAAAAGAAGAAATTGATTTTGATGATCTAGTCTATGATTTTACTGTTTTTGATGAAAATCATAATTTTATAGCGAATAATTTTGTTGTCTCTAACTGCGGCATTAATTCTATAAGAACTAATCTAGACTATAATGACATTAAAGACAAAATAAAAGAACTAACATTGGAATTATTTAGAACAATCCCCTGTGGGGTCGGAAGTAAAGGAAAATTAAAATTAACTCCAGATCAGCTAGACGAAGTTTTAGTAAAGGGAGTAAACTGGGCTGTTGAAAATAACTATGGTACAAAAGAAGACATAAAACACATAGAAGAAGATGGTTGTATGGAAGGAGGAGACCCAAATAAAGTGAGTGATCTAGCAAAAAGAAGAGGACTATCCCAGCTAGGAACTCTCGGAGCTGGAAATCATTTTTTAGAAGTCCAGAAAGTTTCTGATATCTTTGATGAAAAATATGCAAAAAAATTAGGAATAATAAACACAAATCAGGTTTTAATAATGGTTCACTGTGGAAGCCGCGGATTGGGTCATCAAGTAGCTTCCGATTATCTTAAAATTCATGAAAAAGCAATAGAAAAATATGGGATAAAAATACCAGATAAGCAATTAGTAGGAGCCCCGGCAAATTCTGAAGAAGGTCAAGATTTTTTCTCAGCCATGAAATGTGCCGTGAATTATAGTTTCACAAATAGGTTAGTAATGACTCAATGGATTAGAGAAGCATTTGAACGAGTTTTAAAAAAAAAATGGGAAGAAATGGAGATGCAAACCGTATATTCCATAGCCCACAATATTACCAAACTAGAAAAACATAAAATTGACGGAAAAGAAAAAGAAATTTATATCACAAGAAAGGGCTCTACAAGAGCATTCCCAGACACCCCAGTATTAATTGCAGGAACAATGGGAACTTCTTCTTTTATTTGTAAAGGAACTAAGGAAGCCCTAGAAAAAACATTCGGTAGCTCAGTACATGGCGCTGGAAGATGCATGTCAAGAACTGCAGCAATTAAAAAATTCTGGGGAGACGAAATAAAAAAAGAACTATCTGAAAAAGGAATTATTACTCAATCAACCCATCCAAAAGTCTTAGCAGAAGAATCACCTCAATCATACAAAAACGTTCTAGATGTTGTTGATAGTGTACACAATGCAGGAATTTCCTTGAAAGTATGTAAATTAAAACCAGTTGGGGTTTGCAAGGGTTAGTTCTTTTACTATTGATTTTTTTATTAGATTATTTTTTATTAATTTTTGAATAGAATTAATATCTTGTATATCTAATTCATAGTATACAGTCCCATACCCATTAATACATTTGTAAATTTTTGATTTAATTTTATATTTATTATACAATAATTTAGATAATTTTTTAAAATTCTTTTCAATTATTGAATTTAAACGAACATAAGTTGGTTTGCCTTTAATTTGCTTTATTTTTGCCTTTTTCTTAACAATTTTCTTTATGAATTCTTTTAATTTTTCTTTATTTTTTGGAAATTTCCATTCATATATAGGATAAGATAGAATAACTTTTTTTAACATTTTCTTTTTATTAGTATGAATAAATCCTATGTTTTTACTGAATTTTATGATGTTATTTTTTCCAAAAATTTCTAACCTAGATATTTTTCCTTTCTTTTTTATTTTTATAATAGAATCAATCTTAAAAATTTCTTTTAGTTTGTTTTGTATTTGATTTAGCCCTTTATGATTGATAGATTCTGCACCAATTCTTCTATTTTGTCCAATTTCACATTCTAGCCATCCTTCACTATCAAAAAATGCTCTTAACCATAAACTTATTTCTTTTTTTGTTAAATTAAAAGGCATTGACCATTCTCTAGCATAATAAGAACCAAATTTACATAGTTCAAAATGAATCTCTTTATTATCTGATATGTAATTATATCTATCCTTCCAATTTTTCCTTCCTTTTGTTATACTAATCTTTTTTTCAATCCCAAAGATACTTTCAAATCTTTTTTTAAAATCTTCTATCAAATTGATATCAGTATTTGTAAAACTTACCCTATGATATTTCTTTTTTGGTGAACTAACATAACCATCTGCACATAAATACCCGTGTATTGCAGCCAAATCTTCATCAAATTTCATCATATAATTAAAAGACCTTTCATTTAAAAGTTTCACGCGGGTTTGTCGGATAAGTCGGATGAGTTGAACATACATTTTATAGAATCTAAGTTAAAAAACCATTTTTCCTAAAACATCGTTTTAGCATAAAAACTATAAAATAGTTTCTCTATCTTCCATAGATTCCACTATAAGTTTATTTTCCTCTGGATGAATTCTTGTTTGAGTACCTTTTTTAAAATGCAAAAATTCTGCTATTTTTTTTGGTATTCTAATAGCCAATGAATTTCCAGATTGTGTTATTGAAGTCCTTGCTTCTAATCCCCATAGTTTTTTTTCTTTTATGACTTTATCTATCTTATCTGAAGTCTTCTCATCAAAAAAGATTTCATTACATTTGTCGCATGCTTCTGCATCAAATTCTCCAAGACTTTTTCCATATAATTTAAAATCTACTTTCTTTTTTACAAGATTCCCTTTTCCACATAAATAACATTTTTCCATTTTATTCCACCATCACCGTTTTTATAATATATTTATCCTTAACTATTTTATAAGCAACCTTTATGTAACCATATCTTGCTAAAAAACCATCCGTTTGTTTTATTTTTGCTCCTTTCTTAATTGTTTCTATGACTTGTTGTTTATTTATAGCTTTTCCTGCCATTCTTTTTTTAGCGTGATAAGTCAATATTAGCTCCAAAGTAGTCACCTGTAAATACATGTATATACTAATATTTATAAAGTTTTCCATTTTCCAAATATATTTAATATATCAATTATATTTAATATATCAATTATATTAAAGATAACAGAAATATTTATATATAACTAAATATAACCAATATATCGTGAAAAATAGTAACATTACAACAATCAGAGTTCTAAAAGCAACAAAAGATGAATTAGGAGAGTATGGAAAGAAAAACGAAACTTACGATGATATTATCAAAAGACTATTGCAGGAAGTATTGGAACATAGTTCTAATAAAGGGGTGAAAGCTTGAAAAGGATATTATTTGATACTAGTGTATATGGAAGGTTTATTTATGAGCCAGAAATATTAGAAAGGATAAAAAAAGAACATGATAAAGAATTTATAATCTACGGATGTTCTACAATAAGAAGTGAACTAAAAAAGACTCCAAAAAATATATTAATAGAGAATAAAAAAGCCCAGATTATACTTCTCGATGTATATGATTCTTTCATAGTTAAAGAAAATCATAACTTAAAATTCAATAAATTAGTGGAAAATCTAACTGAAGACTACTTAAAAGAATATAAAAAAAATAAAGGGAGTTTATCAGAAGAGTCTATAAAAAATGATTTCATTATAATAGCTACAGCAACAATCTATCAACTAGACATTGTGGTTTCTGGAGATATAAGATCAATGTTATCGAATAAAGCAATAAAATCCTACGAAAAAATTAATTTTCACTATGGTTTAAAAAACCCTGAATGGAGGAAATATGAAGATTTTAAAAAAGAATTATGAATGTAATCTACCTTCATGGTATGCAATAAATCTAGCTATAGCTTTCCTAAAGCCAGGATTCTTATTGGCTTTCTTTATTTCCTTAATTAATTCGCTAAAAGATTTGGTTTTCATAAAAACATCTTCCTTTTTTCAAATATTTAAAGCTTTCGAAGAGGTGGAAAATGCAGGCAAATAATTTAACAGTAAATAGTAAAGAAAAAAGGACATTTATCTTAGACACAAATGTATACGGAGAACTTCTAATAGAAAAAAATAGTGAAAAAATAATAGAAAATATTAGAAAAGATAATAAAATTTATGTATATGGGTTAGATATAATAGAAAGGGAATTGGAAGATACTCCTATAGAAGTAAAATACAAAAACAGAATACTAAAAAAATTAGTTATTAATATTTATGAGTTGATAATCAAAGAAGAACTTAAATTAATACCTTTAGCTAAACATCTTGCCTCTGAATATTATAAAAAATTTGACGAACTAAGAAAATCCGGTAAATACTATAAAATACTAGAATCAAAAATTAAAAAATATACAGAAGAAGATTTAATAATAGATTTCCAAATAATAGCTATTGCTTCTTTAAAAAATATTGACATTGTAGTAAGCACTGACAAAAGAACAATATTATCAGAAATAGCAGAAAATACATACAACAATATTAACAAATTAAATGATCTAAGAACACCAGAGTTAGTAAAATATTCTGAATTCAAAAAGAGGTATTCTAATGAGAAATAAAATTATATTTAACTTAAGCCCTGGAACCAAGATTAGCAACATATTTCCTAGCTATATGCATAAGCTTAGAATCTTTATGGACTCTTCTAATCATCCTTCTCAATTCCTTCATAGTTGGTTTTTTCTTTTCCATAATTCAAATCATAGAAATAGAATTTATAAAGCTTTCGAAGAGGTGGAAAATGCGAGCAAGTAATTTTATCTATTTAGCATTCTTTGTATTTTTGCTTACATTAAACTCTGCATTTTCTTCAGACTTATTTGCTATAGAAGCTAATATTTTTAACTCAACCGGAGATGCTGTTGACGGCAGCTTAATAGTTGAAATTTGGGATGCTGCTAGCTCCGGCAACTTAATTTACAACTCAACAAATGCTTTTGATAATAATATTACCTCTGGAAAAGTAGATGTTTTACTAGGTGCTTCTAC
>JAHJRB010000049.1 GCA_018831025.1 Nanobdellota archaeon
ATGAAGAAGAAAAAATTACAAAAGAACTAAAATATCTAAAAGGGGAGATAGATGAAACCAAGAAAAGAAGTTAAAGTTATTGAAAATATTCAAAATAAATTAAAAGAAAAATTTCCAAATATCTTAGAGGTTGCTAAAGAAGAATTTTTTGATTTTCATAAAACTACAGATAAAGCTAAACATTTGGGTCAAGTATTTTATGGGTGGTTTTTCGTAAGCTTTGGATTGTATGATGGGAAAAAAATGCCAGAGTTATGTTTTGAAATTTTAGATTTGAATAATGATGAAAAAAAATTATTGAAAAATATAATGCATGGAATTTCTGGGTTTTTTGAAGTTGTAAACTTTAATAAAAATGAAATTATTCTAAAAGATTTATTAACAAAAAAAGAATATACTATAAAAATAGTTGATTTAGATTACAAACTTAGAAAAGGAGATGTTCTTGATGCTTATCTTGTAAAAAATCTTGATGATGATTATTTCTTTTTTGGAGGATTTTATCCAGGAGGAGAAAAAAAGGATGTAAAATTAAAATTATTAGAATATACAAGAGAATTAACTATTAATGAAATGGTAGAACAAGAATTGGGCGTTATAGAGAGACTAGAAAAAGAAGCGGAAAAAGATATGTTATTAAGTTATTTAAAAGATGTTTTAGAAATGGATCAATCAGAAATTGATAATTTTTTAGATTCAGGAAAAGAAAAAAGAAGGGAAATTCTAAAGGAAATAATTGAGGAGATTGAAAATGCAGAATAAATTTTTATTAAATAAAGAACAAAAAGAAGCCATTAATATTAAAGATGGAAATTTATTAATCCTAGCTAGTGCGGGTACTGGAAAAACCACAACAATTGTAGAGAGATACATTAATTTGGTAGAAAATAATGATATAAATCCTAATGAAGTTATGATAACTACCTTTACTAATAAAGCAGCTAAAGATATGATTAAAAAGATAAAAAAAAGAACAAATAAACTGCCAAAATATCTTGGAACAATGCATTCTTTATTTTTAAATTTTTTAAGGAAGGATTATAAAAAAATAAACTTAAATCCTAATTTTACTCTATTAACTGAAGATAATGACAAGAAAAAGATAATAAAAGAAATATTAAAAGAGAAAGAAATTAAGTTTAAAAATGGAGATTTATTATACTTTATAAAAAGAATAAGTATGTATAAGAGCAGAGGGATTAATCATGAGGATTTAGATGAGTTTCCAGATTTAGTTGAAGAAAATAAGCTTATAGAAGAGGAAGTTGAAGCAGGAGATTTTATTTCTATTAAACCTGAGATAAGGAGATTGTCAAATCACGTATATAAAAAATATCAAGAAAAATTAAAAAAATCAAATTTATTAGATTTTGATGATATTTTGTTGTTTACTTATCTTCTTTTAGAAAAAAATAAAAATTTAAGAAAAAAATATAAAAAAAGTTTAAAAGTAATAATGGTCGATGAAGCTCAGGATTTAAATATCGTCCAAAGAAATATTTTAGAATTTATACAAAATAATAATTTATGCTTAATTGGAGATGATTGTCAGAATATTTATTCTTGGAGAGGAACTTCAAATACATTCATCTTTAGGTTTGATAAAAAACATAAAAAAATAATTCTTAAAGATAACTATAGATCAAGTAAAAAAATTATTGATAATATAAATAAAATTATTGATTCTGTTTCATTTAAAATAGATAAAAGTTTAGATTGTACCAGAGAAGAAGGAGAAGAGATTAAAATAAAAGAGTTTTATGATTTTGAGGAAGAGATTTCTTTTATAACTGATGAAATTAAAGAGATTTTAATAAAAGAAAAAGCAGAAGATATTTCGGTGTTATTTAGAACAAACAATATTGGTAAAAAAATTGAAAGAGAATGCAGAAGGAAGAAAATTCCTTGTCATTTATCAAGAGCTAGAAGTTTTTTTGAAAGAGAGGAAATTAAGGATATATTATCTTTTTTAAAATTAAAAATCAATCCTAGTTCTGTTATGGAATTTGAAAGAATTCTTAGTTTATTAGAAGGCATCGGAAAGGTAAAAATTGAGAAACTAAAAGAAATTTCTTTTAAAAAAAACATTCCTGTTTTAGATTCTTTTAATTATCTTAATGAATTAAATATGAGTTTAGAAGTTAAAAATAGTTTAATTAATCTTAGAAATCTTTTAAAAAGTTCTGAGAAAAATCCAATATCTTCTTTTTTAGGCTTTTTTAATTATGAATACAAATTAGAGAAAAAGTATAAATCTGAACAAGAAAAAATAGATGATAAAATGGAGAATATAAAAGTTTTGAAAGAATTATTTAAAGAATTTGATAATAGTAAAGTAAAAGAATTTTTAGATAGTTTAATTGAAATGGAGAAAAAAGAGAAAGATGATAGAAAAGTTATTTTGAGTACAATTCATAGTGCTAAAGGATTAGAATGGAAACATGTTTATCTTGCTGGATGTAATGAAAACATTCTCCCTTTTTATAGAGATGAACTAAGCAAACTTAAAAAAGATGATGAGTTAAGGCTTTTTTATGTTGCAGTTTCAAGAGCTAAGGATTTCTTAACTATAACCTATTCAAATAATCATCAATGGAGGGAGTTAGAACCTTCTCAGTTTTTAGATGTTATTGAAGGAGATAGAGAAGAATGGTAAAAACAGAATTACAAAAAAAGGATGTTTTAAATGAAAAAGAAATAAGGAGTAAAATCTATAATATTCGCAGTCTACAAGTAATGATAGATTATGATTTAGCAGACTTGTATGCTGTTAAAACAAAAAGATTAAACGAACAAGTAAAAAGAAATAGGGAGAGATTTCCAGAGAGTTTCATGTTTCAACTTACTAAACTAGAGAAAGACAAGCTGGTCGCAAAATGCGACCACCTTAAAACACTTAAATTTTCTCCCACAATTCCTTACGCATTCACAGAACAAGGAGTAGCAATGCTTTCAGCTGTTCTTAAGAGTGAAATTGCTGTTAAAGTCAGTATAAAAATTATAGAAGCCTTTGTTGCAATGAGAAAATTCCTTCTAAAAAATGCTGAAATCTTCCAAAGACTTGATAAAACAGAACAAAAACTGTTAGACCATGATAATAAATTTGAAAAAGTATTCAATTTAATCCAAAGTAAAGATATTAAGCCAAGTAAAGGGATATTTTTTAACGGACAAATTTTTGATGCACATAATTTCTTCTCAGATATAATAAGAACAGCCAATTCTTCAATAATTTTAATAGACAACTACATAGATGATTCTGTCTTAACATTATTCACGAAAACAAAAGAAAATGTAAAAATTACAATATTCACTAAAGAAATCTCAGAACAATTACAATTAGACTTAAAAAAATACAATTCACAGTATCCTTCGATAGAAATTAAAGAATTTAAAAAATGTCATGACAGATTTATTATTCTAGACAATAAAAAGGTTTATCATTTTGGCGCATCATTAAAAGATTTAGGAAAAAAGTGGTTTGCTTTCTCTAAATTTGATAAAGAAGCATTTGTGATATTGAATAAATTGGAGCTAAAATGAATCACCTCGCCCTAAAGGGCAAGGTATCCAATAAATAAAAAATGTCAAAAAGACCAAGAACCTTGGGACTGAGAAATGTAATGTTCAATAGTTTCACTAGTTACATTTCCAACAGACCTAAAAAACTTGCCAGGACTCCAAAAATGTCCTTTTCTGAAGTGCCTTCTCAACCAAGGATGCTGCTTAAGAATTCTGTAAGCAGAATATCCCTTGAAAAGTTGAAGAGCTTTGGAAACACTCATAGTCCTAGGAACTTCAACAAACAAATGGACATGGTCGGTTTGGACAGAGAGTTCATAGATTTCAAACCTATGCTTATCAGC
>JAHJRB010000050.1 GCA_018831025.1 Nanobdellota archaeon
AAATTATTAACTGATATCAATGCTAGATTTGCAATTGTAGATAACAAGGATTTGTTATTCATGGTTATGGATGACAATGAGGTACATCCAACTTATGATGTTGGAGTTTGGGTAAACACACCTTATTTTGCTAAGGCATTGAGCAACATGTTTGATATTGTTTGGAAAGATTTGCCACAAGCGAAATAGTTATAAACCCATTTTTTCTTTTTATTTTTATGTTGGATACTATTAAAGCACACAGTTAAGAATTCTTGATTAGATGAAAGTTTCTAAAATTAATGGACGGGGTAACCACCTCATGTTGGAAGGTTATGGTGGGGATTTTGATAAATTGAATGATAAAAATTTAATTAAAAAATTTTTGAGCGGATTACCTAATGAAATAAATATGACTAAAATTTCAGATGTTTTGATTTCTGATTATAAGGCGGAGGATGAAAATGAAAGCGGGATTAGTGGTGTTGTTTTGCTAGCTGAAAGCCATATTTCTATCCATACTTATCCTAAAAAACAATTTGCAGTAGCTGACGTTTTTAGCTGTAATGAATTTGAATCTAAAAAAGTGATAGATTTAATGAAAACCAAATTTAATTTTGAAAAAGTTAAAGATAGATTGGTTGTTAGAGAATATGAAAAAAATTAAACATATTGATGTTGGAAATGGGATTAGAGTTGATGGGCTAATTAAGAGAATGGGGAATGCTGGTTTTGGGGCTAAAAAATTAAGCCAGAGTGTAGATGTTATAGAAGCCATGGTGAAAGATAAGGAATGCAAAGTGTTTTTAGGAGTTGCAGGTGCTTTGGTTCCTGCAGGTATGAAGAACTTACTTATTGAGATGATAAAAGAAAAATATGTTGATGTTGTTGTTAGTACTGGAGCTAATTTAACTCATGATTTAATAGAAGCATTAGGTGGAAGTCATTTACAAGGTAATGAAAATGTAGATGATAACGAATTAAATAAAAAAGGGATTGATCGGATTTATGATGTTTTTATGGATAATAAAGTGTATAGTCCTCTTGAAGATTTCTTTGATGAACATTTAGAAGAATTAAAAAGATGTAAAACTGTTAAAGAATTATTAAATATTATCGGAAGTAAATTAGATGAAAAAAGTATTTTAGGAATTGCTTATAGAAAAGAAGTTCCTATTTTTTGTCCTGCTTTTATGGATTCTGGGATTGCAATGATTTTGGCTTTTAAAGGATTAAATATAAATCAGTTTGATGACCTTAAAGAGTTTTTAAATTTGAGCTGGGATTTTGAAAAAAAAGGTTATATCTACTTAGGTGGGGGAACTCCCAAGAATTATATCCAGCAGGCTATGCAGTTTTGTTCAAAAGGCGGAGCAGACTATGGTGTACAAATTACTATGGATAGGGTAGAAACTGGAGGAAGTTCAGGGGCTGAATTAAGAGAGAGTATAAGCTGGGGAAAGTTAAAAAAAGAAGCTAAATTCAGCGATTTGAGGGCGGATGTTACTATAGTACTACCTTTTATTGTTGCAAGTTTAAAAGAAAGAATAAAAAATTAGTTTTGTTCTTTTTCGACGGTAAAATCAGATAAAGAAGTATTTTGTTTGATTGTGTTGTATGATATTTTTGGTTTTTGCATTTCACTAATTAAGAAAGGTAGGTAGTATATAAATAAGGTGGGGATGTAGAACCGAAATTTCACTTGGAGAATTTTTTAATTCAAGAGTTAAGAAATTAAGTAACTACTTTTTAGAAATTTTTATATAATCATTGTTTAGTCTTTAAGACTATGACTAAGTGTAGTATTTGCAAGGAAGAGATTGAGGAACATTTTTTACATAAATTAAAAGGAAGCTATATTAAAATAGATGGGAAGTTAAAAACTGTTTGTTCTGAATGTCAAAGAAAATACAAAGATGAGATAAAAACCAAGCTGTAAACTGCCTCTGTGGCTTAATCTGGTAGAATCTTTTTAGGAAGAAAAAGCTTCACCAAAAAGGTGCCAAAAGCAATTGCTTCGTATTCTTGTTTTTAGAAAAAGCAAGGGCAAAAAAGCAATGAGTTGGGGGTTCAAATCTCCTCAGAGGCTTAGAAACCTTTAAAAATCGAATTTTTTGTTATTTTATTGGGGTTAAATGGAGAATCTTATTAGTAGTTATGGAAATTATTTGTATGCTTTACTAGTCATAATTATCTTTACAGTTTCTGCTCAAATTTTATCTTTTATTTTGAATGGATTTGTTAAAAAATTAGTTGATAAATCCAAAGCGAAATTGGATGATATTATTTTAAGATCCTTAGAAAGACCAATGTTTTATTTTTTAGTGCTTGTGGGGGTATATTTTGGATTCAGTTTTTTATCCCTATCTGGAAAATTAAGCGGCTTTTTGGAAAATATAATCTCTATTTTGTTTATTATAGATTTCTTTTATTTTATTATACTTTTTATTGATGTAAGTATTACCTATTACTTAAAACCTTTTGCAAATAGAACTAAAACCGATTTGGATGATAACTTGATACCGGTGATTAGAAAGGTTGTAAAAGTTGTATTAGTAATATTTGCTTTGATTATAATCCTTGAGAAATTTGGTTATGATGTAACAAGTTTAGTTGCAGGTCTTGGTATAGGAGGACTTGCTTTTGCTTTTGCTGCTAAAGATATGATTGGTAATTTATTTGGTGGAGTGACGATATTTACGGATAAACCATTTAAAGTGGGGCAATTAATTAAGATTTTAGGTTATACTGGAACTGTTAAAGAAATAGGATTAAGAACTACTAAAATATTAACATTAGATGGAACAAATGTTATAATTCCAAATTCTAAAATAAATAATGATGTTGTTGAGAATGTTTCTATGGAAGAAACTAGGAAAGTTAAATTAAATTTAAACTTAGCTTACAATACTAAAAATAATAAAATAAAAAAAGCCAAAGAATTAATTAATAAAATAATAGAGAAAAATGAATATACAACACAAAAGGGTAGTGTTTATTTTACAGGTTTTAATGAAAGTTCTTTAAATTTATTGATAATTTATAGAATAAAGAATACTAAGAAATTATTATTAGCTAAAGATGAGATTCATTTAGCTATTAAAGAAGCTTTTGAGAAAGAGAAGATAGAGTTTGCATATCCTACTCAAACTTTGTATTTGAAGAAATAATAACTTTTAAAAAGTCAAAATAAGTTAATAATTCCTATGCGGGGTTGCCAGAGAGATATTCCTGGAGTCTGGAAACTAACTTAAAGAAGTTCTTTGGTTAGCCAAAGAATGGGCAGGAGCAGATTTACTATTGTAATCTGTTGCCAAACTTAAGTTTTCCAATGGGAAGAAATCCTGTGACTTAGTGTCTACGCAGGTTCAAATCCTGTGCCCCGCAAATTTTCCAAAAATTATATAAACTACTACTCGTTTAATATATAAAACAAAAGGGGTGTATAATATTGAATTTACTAATATTTATGATTAAGTATAATAATTCTTATAAGCCTAAAAAATACTCTCAGTTTAGGGAGGTGAATAATGCCTAAAGAGAATATTCCTAAAAGTGAATATATGGGGATGGTGGATTTTTTACAAAAGAATAAGTTGAATATGTTTATTCAAAATAGCTCTATCTTTCATGCAAAATATGTAAGTAGAAAATTAATAGAAAGTGCAAATAATGAATTAAATATTTTTTCTGGAACTTTAGATGAAACCTTTTTTTGTAGCGATGCTATTTTGAATACTTTAAAAGAAAAATTTGAAAAAAATCCTTCTTTTAAAATAAATATTGTTGTTGAATCTGAAATTGAATCTAATATTTTAGAATTTAAAAAAAAATTAGGAGATTGTCTCTTTGATGATGGGAGGATTAATGTATTTCCAAGGAAAGCCCATGAGAAAATAACTCATTTTATGGTAAATGATACTAATGGAATAAGAATTGAAGAAGAACATCAATTGGGTGATGTTCAAAATATTAGAGCAAAAATTAATTTTAATAGTCCAAGATATGCTACCAAATTCTGGAATATATTTAATGAGTTGAAAGGCATTAATTGAATTTAGTTTTCAAAAATTAATATGACATATTTAAATTACTTTTTGTTAATACTTTCTGCTTCTTATGCTGTATTTTCATTATCAATCCCTTCTAAAATTAATAAAAATATAATAAACTTTAAAGAGAAGCTGAGAGGTATAAGAAAAGAATACTCTGATTTTTTTAATGAAAAAAAGAACCCTAACGTATATCCTCTTGAAGATCATATTGATGTAATCTTTAAATTTTATATAGATGTTTCAAGATACATAAAAGAAACTATTTTTACTATTTTTTATTGGATATTTTACTTGTCTTTTCTTGGTATAATAATTTCAATTATTTCTACTGTTTTTAATATTTTTGTAGAAGAATGGATAATATTTTCTAATACTCTTTTTTTCTTGTCTTTTTTGATATTACTTCTTTTATTTTATGCAATAGGAAAGAGTATCATTTTACTTATTTGCTATACAAAAACTGAAGATTATGAAAACCATATTTTTAAAATAGAAAAATTTTGTGAAAATAATGGACGTGTTTCTTACGAAGAAGAATTTTCTAATTCTACTCAAATGACAAAGAGAAAAATTAGGAGAATATCTCTATTTAAGTTCTTTTTTAGATTGTTTTGGATTCGTGATGAAAAATTTAAAGCTATTTTTTTAGTCTACTATACTAATATATAATTATGAATATTATTATATGAATTTAATTTTTCAAGAAGTATTGATTCACAGAATAAGATCCCCTATTCCCGCAATATTTAAATAAGCTAATTCTTAGAAAAA
>JAHJRB010000051.1 GCA_018831025.1 Nanobdellota archaeon
AAAAAAATAAAGAGGTGAAATTAATGGTAACATTAAAACAACTAGCAAAAAAGATTAGCAGCTTGAAAAAGCAGGTTAAAAAAGTAGAGAAACAAAAGAAAAATTTAGCAAAAAGACAAAAAGCAAAAAAGAAACCTGCTAAAAGAAGAGCTGCTAAGAAAAAAACAACAAAGAGGAGATAATCTCCTTTTTAATTTCTTCTTAATAAGTTTTAAATACTAACTTCTTCTTTTTTTTTCATATTGGGCTGATAGTCTAGTGGTAAAATTCGACGCTGGCCGCGTTGGGTCCTGGGTTCGATTCCCGGTCAGTCCATAGAAAGGGGTAACATGATAAAAGCAATAATATTAGATGTTGATGACACAATAATAGATTTCTCTAAAATCGCATCTAAACTATATCAGGAAACCGCTTTAGAATTAGGATTAAACAAAGCTCCAATAAAAAAAATATCAAGATACTTTGGAACTCCCCATAGTAAAATGTTAAAAGAGATTTGGAATTATAATAATGAAAAAAAATTTGAAAATATTATTTTTAAAAAAATAAATCGAAAAAAATTTAAAGCGTTTTCAGGAGCATTAAAAATCATAAAATTATTACACAAAAAATACACTCTAGCATTATTAAGTTCTAAAAATAAAAAGATTATGAATCCTCAATTAAAACAGATAAATCTCTCAACATCTTTATTCAAATTCATTTATTCAAAACAAGACACAAGATATAACAAACCAGATCCAAGAGTATTTTCAAAACCAATTAAAATTTTAAAATTAAAGCCGCAAGAGATATTATATGTTGGGGATTCAATTTTTGATTGTAAAGCAGCTATTAAAGCTAAAATAAATTTTGTAGCAGTTTTAACAGGACACTATACAAGAGATGAATTTAAGAAATATAAAATCAAGAACAATAATATTTTAAAATCATTAAAACAATTGCCTAAATGGTTAGAAAAAAATGAATGACTGTATTTTCTGCAAAATAATAAAAGAAGAAATTCCTTGTAATAAGATTTACGAGGATAATAATATCATCGCTTTCTTAGATATCGCGCCAGTAAACCCAGGCCATACATTAGTGGTTCCAAAAAAACATTCTATAAACATGTTAGACACACCAGAAGAAACCCTGAAGGAATTAATAGCAATAACAAAAAAATTACTTCCGGCAATTGAAGCAGCAACAAATGCAAAAGGATTTAATATTCATATAAATAATAATGAAATAGCAGGACAAGCTGTTCATCATATACATCTCCATATAATCCCAAGATTCAAGAACGATGGAAGAAAACTATGGAAAGGTTCAGAGTACAAAGGTAATGAAGCAGAAATTTTAACAAAATCTATCTCCAGTAATCTCTAATTAAAATATAAAAACTAATTATAAAAACAATTATACTAAAATATTGTGCAATAGTTAAACTAAGATATTTTGTTTCATCTTTTAAAAAATCTAAAAAGAATCTTCCAAAGCTAGTCAAACAAATAAAGCTCCAAAAAATTAATCCATCTTTTCTTTTTTTAAGATTTAAACTAAATAGTACAACAAAAATAAAAAACCTTTTAATAGCACTATAAATTTGATAAGGGTGTCTGCATTCTCCATCAAAATCAACACAATATTTAAAGTTAGTTACAGTTCCCCATAATTCCTGATTAACAAAATTAGCAATTCTTCCCAGAGATAAAGCTAATATAGCAGGAATAACAACTACATCCCCTAACTTTAAAAAGCTAATTTTCTTTTTCTTACAAAAAATATAGCTTGTTAAGATAGACCCAAAAAATCCCCCACAGAAAGCCATTCCACCTTCCCATAGCTTAAAGATATCTAAAACATGGTTAGAATAATAGCTAAAATCCCATATAAACACATGAAATAGTCTAGCTCCAATTACAGTTCCCAATATTAAATAAAAAACATAACTCTCAACATCTTCTTCATTTAATCCTACCCTATTCCTATACTTATTCAAAAGAAAATATACAAGTAAAAAACCTAAGACATAAACAAGTCCATACCATCTTATCTCAAATATTCCAATCTTAAGTAAAACAGGGTCAATCATAAAAAAAATAAGAAAGAAGGATATAAAATCCTTTTGTTCAGCAACTTCCAGTCACATCGCTTTGGCTACTAAGCACATTGCCACATCCTTCTACATTTGGATTTTCTTCACAGAAGTTTGTTTTTACAGTTTCTGCATCTATTCCTGAAAATGTAGCTCTATTGTTTGTTAACCAAGTTGGGCTTCCACTAATTTTTAATTGTTCAGCAAGTTTAATATCCTCAGACAATAGACTTTTACCTTCGCTGCCTTGAGAGCAAGTTTTTATTTTATCAGCAGTTCCAAATGCACTTACAGCACAATTTTCCCAAGAAGTGCTGGTAATATCCTTGTTTCTGCACCAAATATAATCCATGTATTTATAGTCAGTAGGATAATACTTTATAGCGCAAAGCCCTCTAATATTTTCATCCACTTCGCCTTGTCCATGTAATGAATTAAATACTCCATTTGAAGTCTCACTAGCTATAAAATGGATATTAAAATTAATTTTATTCTTAAAATTGCTTAAAACTTCTTTCATAGAGTCTAATGCTCTAACTCCATAAGGGCATTGGCTCATAACAAAAACATCTAATTTATTTTTAATCTCTGGTCTGCATAATAAGCTGTTTGCACAATCAACATCATCACAATCAGCAACATTATCTCCATCATCATCTTTTCCATTATCACATATCTCTGCTTCAGGATTAAAATTAGCTCCTACTCTTAAAGAAAAGAACTCCCCTTTAGTTTCTAAATAACTAGCAATATTTGAATAACTTTGTTGTGTTTTTACATCTTCAGTAAATAAAACAGCAGGTAAAACCTTTAAGTCATTAGATACAAATAATTCCTTCCCTTCTTTACCGCTATAATCCAATTCTTTTATTTTTATTCCAGGAAATAAGGATTGTAATTGAGGTGTTAACATAGCTATAGCTGCAACACACTCATCACATCTTTTATCATTTAAAATTATAGCATTTAATTCGTCAACTGCAGCACTTCCAGTTATATCCTTTAATCTAAAACCTCCGGTAAACAAGGAAGCTATAAATAAAACTCCTAAAACCATAGTACTTATCTGCCAAATTCCTAATTTTTTTAATTTAGCAATAATACCTTTTTTCTCTTGAAAATTGTTTTCTTCTTCCATATTAAAATCCCCCTATTTAAGAAAATTGTCATTAATTAGCATATATATAATTTACGGTTGACC